>DATCUG010000482.1:0-10958 GCA_036567525.1 Streptosporangiaceae bacterium
GCGCCGCCGCGGCGGCGGCGGCCCGCCAAGGCTTCCCGGGAGGAGGCTGATCAGTGACAATGTCAGCGGCAGGCGACACGAGGTTACGGCAGCGCCTCGGATAGGTAGGGTCTAAATGAAGTCTGCTTCCGGAAGGGGGTGGGGGCGTGGCCAGTCGTGACGAAGGATCGCGCACCGCGCGGCACGACGACCAGGTTCAGGGCCTCACCACGCAGATCTCCTTCCTCGAGGAGGAGGTGGCGGTGCTGCGCCGTCGGCTGGCCGACGCGCCGCGGCACGTCCGGCTGCTCGAGGAGCGGCTGCGTGAGACCGAGGCCAGCCTGAGCGCCGTGACCGGCCAGAACGAGCGGCTGGCGGACACCCTCCGGGAGGCCCGCGATCAGATCGTGGCGCTCAAGGAGGAAGTGGACCGGCTGGCTCAGCCGCCGTCCGGGTTCGGCGTCTTCCTGTCGGCCTGCGAGGACGGCACGGCTGACGTGTTCACCGGCGGCCGGAAGATGCGGGTCAGCGTCAGCCCCGCGGTCGAGCTGGACACGCTGCGGCCCGGCCAGGAAGTGGTGCTGAACGAGGCCCTCAACGTGGTGGTGGCCCAGGGCTACGAGACGGTCGGCGAAGTCGTCATGCTCAAGGAGCTGCTCGAAGACGGCGACCGGGCGCTGGTCATCTCGCACGCGGACGAGGAGCGCGTGGTCCGGCTGGCCGAGCCGCTGCGGGACTCGGTGCTGCGGGCCGGCGACTCGCTGCTGCTCGAACCGCGCTCCGGCTACGTGTACGAGCGCATCCCCAAGGCTGAGGTGGAAGAGCTCATCCTGGAGGAAGTCCCGGACATCACCTACTCCGACATCGGTGGGCTGAGCCCGCAGATCGTCCAGATCCGGGACGCGGTCGAGCTGCCCTACCTGCACGCCGACCTGTTCCGCGAGCACCAGCTGCGTCCGCCCAAGGGCGTGCTGCTCTACGGCCCGCCCGGCTGCGGCAAGACGCTGATCGCCAAGGCGGTGGCCAACTCGCTGGCCAAGCAGGTGGCGGCGCGCGGCGCGGCGCCGGCCGACGAGGAAGGCCAGGCCAAGGAGGGCAAGAGCTATTTCCTCAACATCAAGGGCCCGGAGCTGCTGAACAAGTACGTCGGCGAGACCGAGCGGCACATCCGGCTGGTGTTCCAGCGGGCCCGGGAGAAGGCCAGCGAGGGCATGCCGGTCATCGTGTTCTTCGACGAGATGGACTCGATCTTCCGCACCCGCGGCTCGGGCGTGTCCAGCGACGTGGAGAACACCATCGTGCCCCAGCTGCTGTCCGAGATCGACGGCGTGGAGGGGCTGGAGAACGTCATCGTGATCGGCGCGTCCAACCGGGAGGACATGATCGACCCGGCCATCCTGCGGCCCGGCCGGCTGGACGTGAAGATCAAGATCGAGCGGCCCGACGCCGAGGCGGCCAAGGACATCTTCTCCAAGTACGTGCTGACCGGGCTGCCGCTGCACCCGGAGGACGTGACCGAGCACGGCGGGTCGGCCGAGGCCACCGTGGACGCGATGATCCAGCGCGTGGTGGAGCGGATGTACAGCGAGACCGAGGAGAACCGCTTCCTGGAGGTCACCTACGCCAACGGGGACAAGGAAGTGCTGTACTTCAAGGACTTCAACTCCGGCGCGATGATCGAGAACATCGTGGCCCGGGCCAAGAAGATGGCCATCAAGGAGTTCCTGGAGACCGGGCAGAAGGGCATCCGCATCGCGCACCTGATGACCGCGTGCGTGGACGAGTTCAGCGAGAACGAGGACCTGCCGAACACCACCAACCCGGACGACTGGGCGCGGATTTCCGGCAAGAAGGGCGAGCGGATCGTGTACATCAGGACCCTGGTCTCCGGCAAGCAGGGCACGGAGGCAGGGCGCTCGATCGACACTGTCGCCAACACCGGGCAGTACCTGTAGATCGTGTCAGCTGGAGTCGCTCGTCCCGTCGCCGGCCGGCGCCCACTAGGCTCGATGCCATGAGTGTGCGCCGGGTCATGGGGACGGAGACCGAGTACGGCATCTCGGTGCCCGGGCAGCCAGGGGCGAACGCCATGGTCACGTCGTCCCAGGTGGTCAACGCCTACCAGGCGGCCACCTCGGCCCGGACCCGGCGGGCGCGGTGGGACTTCGAGGAGGAGAACCCGCTGCGCGACGCCCGTGGCTTCGACCTGGCCCGCGAGTCCGCGGATGCCACCCAGCTGACCGACGAGGATCTCGGCCTGGCCAACGTGATCCTGACCAACGGGGCGCGGCTGTACGTGGACCACGCCCACCCGGAGTACTCCGCGCCCGAGACGACCAACCCGCTCGCCGCGGTGATCTGGGACAAGGCCGGTGAGCGGGTGATGGCCGAAGCCGCCGCCCGGGCGGCCACCGTGCCGGGCAGCGCGCCCATCCAGCTGTACAAGAACAACACCGACAACAAGGGCGCCTCGTACGGCTGCCACGAGAACTACCTGATGCGCCGGGCCACCCCGTTCGCCGACATCGTCCGGCACCTCACCCCGTTCTTCGTGTCCCGGCAGGTGGTCTGCGGCGCGGGCCGGGTGGGCCTGGGCGCGGACGGCCGGGATGACGGGTTCCAGATCAGCCAGCGGGCCGACTTCTTCGAGGTCGAGGTGGGCCTGGAGACCACGCTGAAGCGGCCCATCATCAACACCCGGGACGAACCGCACGCCGACCCGGAGAAATACCGCCGGCTGCATGTCATCATCGGCGACGCCAACATGAGCGAGATCAGCACGTATCTCAAGCTCGGCACCACGGCGCTGGTGCTGGCGATGATCGAGGACCGGTTCCTGGGCGGCGACCTGTCGGTCGAGTCCCCGGTGGCCGAGCTGCGCACGGTCTCACACGACCCGTCCTGCCGGCACCCGATCACGCTGCGTGACGGCCGGAAGATGACCGCGGTCCAGCTCCAGATGGAGTACCTGGAACTGGCCCGGAAGTACACCGAGGACCGGTTCGGCTCGGACGTGGACGAGATGACCGCGGACGTGCTGGCCCGCTGGGAATCGGTGCTCACCCGGCTGGCCGAGGACCCGATGCAGCTGGCCCGCGAGCTGGATTGGGTGGCCAAGCTGGAACTGCTCGAGGGCTACCGGACCAGGGACGGGCTGGCCTGGGGGCACCCCCGGCTGCAGCTGGTCGACCTGCAGTACTCCGACGTCCGCCCGGACCGGGGCCTGTACAACCGGCTGGCCGCGCGGGGCCGGATGAACCGGCTGGTGGACGAGGCGGCGGTGACCGAGGCCGTCGAGGCCCCGCCGGAGGACACCCGGGCCTACTTCCGCGGCCGCTGCCTGCAGCAGTACCCGGAATCGGTGGCCGCCGCGTCCTGGGATTCCGTGATCTTCGACATCCCGGGCCGGGAATCGCTGCAGCGGGTGCCGACCCTGGAGCCGCTGCGCGGCACCAGAGCGCACGTCGGCGACCTGCTGGACCGGTGCCGGACCGCGGCTGAGCTGGTGGCGGCGCTGACCGGCCAGGGCTGAACAGCCGATGCCCGAATTAAGGGTTGGACCGGGCATCAGCAGGCGAGGATACGGTTAAGCCGAAGGACGACGCTAGTGGAGGATTCTGGCATGGCGACAAAGGACACCGGTGGCCAACGGCAGGCTTCCAGGCGGACGGAGGAGACCGAGGAGACCGAGCCGCAGTCGACGGAGGACGTCAAAGAGCGCCAGGAGAAGCTGGCGGACGACGTGGACGCCATCCTCGACGAGATCGACGAGGTGCTCGAGGAGAACGCCGAGGAGTTCGTCCGGTCCTACGTGCAGAAGGGCGGCCAGTGAGGGCTGCCGCCCGGTTCGCCACAGGCTGACACGCCTCGCCCGCGGCAGCGGCGCGGGCGGTACCGGGCGGCAGTAAGGTCGGGGGGCAGGGCAGCGGACCAACCGGAAGGACGCAGCGTGGGCGGCAGTTTCTTCGGCGAGAAGTTCACTTCGATGTGCCTGAACGCGGGCACCTCGTCCTTCGCGGACCTGGTCGCCTCCTGCGCCCCCGACCTGCTGCCCGGCTCGGCCGCCGGGCCGGCCACGCCGGCCGCCAGCCCGGCCACCGCCGCCCAGCTGCCGCACGGCACCACCATCGTCGCGGCCCGGTTCGCCGACGGGGTGGTGATGGCCGGTGACCGGCGGGCCACCGCGGGCAGCATGATCGCCCAGCACGACATCGAGAAGGTGCTCCGCAGCGACGACTTCTCCTGCGTCGGCATCGCCGGGGTGGCCGGCATCGGGCTGGAGCTGGTCCGGCTGTTCCAGCTGGAACTGGAGCACTACGAAAAGCTCGAGGGGCGCACGCTGTCCCTGGAGGGCAAGGCGAACCGGCTGTCCGCCTTCGTCCGCGGCAACCTGAGCGCCGCCATGCAGGGGCTGGTGGTCGTCCCGCTGTTCGCCGGCTTCGACGAGGACGCCGGCCAGGGCCGGATCTTCAGCTACGACGCGACCGGCGGCCGGTATGAGGAGCGCCCGTTCCACGCGGTCGGGTCCGGCTCGGTGTTCGCCCGCGGCGCGCTCAAGAAGCTCTACACCGACGGCCTGGGCACGGACGACGCCGTCCTGCTGTGCATGCACGCGCTGTACGACGCGGCCGACGACGACTCCGCCACCGGCGGCCCGGACCTGGCCCGGCAGATCTACCCGGTGGTCGCGGTGATCACCGCCGACGGCTTCCGGCGGCTGACCGAGGCGGAAGCCGGGGAGTACGCCCGGGCCGTGGTGCAGGAGCGGCAGAGCTCCCCAGGCGGCCCGGTCGCGCCGCTCCGCCCGCCCGCGTAACCGTCCCAGCCCAGCACACGAGTAGAGGTAACGCCCGGTGAGTATGCCGTTCTACGTGTCGCCCGAACAGGCGATGAAGGACAAGGCGGATTACGCCCGCAAGGGCATCGCGCGCGGGCGCAGCGGGGTGGTGATCCAGTACGACGCGGGCATCCTGTTCGTCGCGCCCAACCCGTCCGGGGCCCTGCACAAGATCAGCGAGATCTACGACCGGATCGCGTTCGCCGCGGTCGGCCGGTACAACGAGTTCGAGAACCTGCGCAAGGCCGGTGTCCGGTACGCGGACATGACCGGCTACCAGTACGACCGGAGCGATGTGACCGCCCGCGGGCTGGCCAACTGGTACGCCCAGGTGCTCGGGTCCATCTTCACCGAGAGCCCCAAGCCGTTCGAGGTGGAGCTGGTAGTGGCCCAGGTGGGCGAGTCACCCACGGCGGACCAGATCTACCGGATCACGTTCGACGGCTCGGTGGCCGAAGAGCACGGCTACGTGGCCATGGGCGGTCAGGCCGACCGGGTGGCCGGGGTGCTCAAGGACCAGTACAGTGACGGGCTGACCCTGGTCCGGGCGCTGGGCGCGGCCATCGCCGGGCTGAGCGGGAACGGCGAGGAACTGACGCCCAGCGGCCTGGAGGTCGGCATCCTGGACCGGGCCCGCCCGCACCGCACGTTCCGCCGGCTGACCGGCGCCCGGCTGGAAACCCTGCTCGGCGAGGCCAAGGGGCAGGGCTAGCTGGCCGCTGAGCACGGGGCCCGCTGTAATGTCGGGGTTGTTAGGCAGCAACACCCTGGAGGACGAGTGACAGCGGCGGACCTGGCAGCTACCACGGGCATCGAGGTGCCCACCGGGCTGCTCATCGGCGGGGAATGGACCAAGGGCGGCGCCGGTGTGATCGGCGTCACCGACCCGGCCACCGAAGAGATCATCGCGGAAGTCGCCGACGCCACGGCGGAGGACTCGCTGGAGGCGGTGGCCGCGGCGCACGCCGCGCTGCCCGGCTGGGCGGCCACCCCGCCCCGGCAGCGGGCCGAATGCCTGCGCCGGGCCTGGGCGCTGATGACCGAGCGGTCCGAGGCGATAGCCCGGCTGATGGTGCTGGAGAACGGCAAGGCGCTGCCCGACGCGCGGGCTGAGGCCACGTACGCGGCCGAGTTCTTCCGCTGGTACGCCGAGGAAGCGGTCCGGCTGGAAGGCTCGCTGGTCACCGCGCCGGCCGGCGGCTACCGGATCATGGTGCAGCACCAGCCGGTCGGGGTCAGCGTGCTGATCACGCCGTGGAACTTCCCGGCCGCCATGGCCACCAGGAAGATCGGCCCGGCGCTGGCCGCGGGCTGCCCCGTGGTGCTCAAGCCGGCCAAGGAAACCCCGCTCACCGCGCTCGCGGTGGCCGGCATCCTGCGCGAGGCAGGCGTGCCGGACGGCGTGGTCAACGTGGTGACCACGTCCTCGGCCAGCCGGTTCAGCCAGGCCGTGCTGGCCGACCCGCGGGTGCGCAAGCTGTCCTTCACCGGGTCCACCGAGGTCGGCCGGGTGCTGCTCAAGGCGGCCGCCGACCAGGTGATCAACTGCTCGATGGAGCTGGGCGGCAACGCGCCGTTCCTGATCTTCGACGACGCGGACATCAAGGCCGCGCTGGACGGCGCGTTCCTGGCCAAGATGCGCAACGGCGGCGAGGCGTGCACCGCGGCCAACCGGTTCTACGTGCACGAGGCGGTGGCCGATGAGTTCACCGCGGCGTTCGCGGCCCGGCTCGGCGCGCTCCGGGTGGGCCCCGGGCTGGACCAGGGCACCGAACTCGGCCCGCTGGTCAACGAGGACACCCGGTCCAAGGTGGCCAGCCTGGTGGCGGACGCCGCGGCCGCGGGCGGCCGGGTGCTCACCGGCGGCACGGCACCGGACCGGCGCGGCTACTTCTACGCGCCGACCGTGCTGGACAACGTCCCGGCCGGGTCCGGCATCCTGCACGAGGAGATCTTCGGGCCGGTGGCGCCGGTCGTCCGGTTCAGCTCCGACGACGAGGCCATCAGCTGGGCCAACGACACCGAGTACGGCCTGGTGTCCTACGTCTACACCCGTGACCTGCGCCGCGCGCTGCGGGTATCGGAAGCGCTGGAAGCCGGCATGGTCGGCATCAACCGCGGTGTGGTGTCCGACCCGGCGGCGCCGTTCGGCGGGGTCAAGCAGTCCGGGATCGGCCGTGAGGGGGGCCATGACGGCATGCTGGAGTTCACCGAGTCCAAGTACATCGCTGTCGATTGGTAACCCGACACGGCGTCCCGTGGCGCGCACCAGGCCCGGCGTGACGTAGGGTCTGGTGAGCGACCATGGACAGACGAATCTTCGGCCTGGAAAACGAATACGGGGTCACCTGCACCTTCCGCGGCAGCAGGCGGCTGTCGCCGGACGAGGTAGCCAGGTACCTCTTCCGCCGCGTGGTGTCCTGGGGCAGGAGCAGCAATGTCTTCCTGCGCAACGGCGCACGCCTGTACCTCGACGTCGGCAGCCACCCGGAATACGCCACCCCGGAATGCGACAACATCCTGGACCTGGTGGTGCACGACAAGGCGGGCGAGCGGATCCTGGAAGGCCTGCTGGTGGACGCGGACCGCAGGCTCCGCGAAGAGGGCATCGCCGGGGACATCTACCTGTTCAAGAACAACACCGACTCGGCGGGCAACTCGTACGGCTGCCACGAGAACTACCTGGTCGGCCGGCACGGCGAGTTTGGCCGGCTGGCTGACATCCTGATCCCGTTCCTGGTCACCCGCCAGGTGATCTGCGGCGCGGGCAAGGTGCTGCAGACCCCGCGGGGCGCGGTGTACTGCGTCAGCCAGCGGGCCGAGCACATCTGGGAGGGGGTGTCCTCGGCCACCACCAGGTCCCGGCCGATCATCAACACCCGGGACGAGCCGCACGCCGACGCGGAGCGGTTCCGCCGGCTGCACGTGATCGTCGGCGACTCGAACATGAGCGAGACGACCATGCTGCTCAAGGTGGGCGCGACCGACCTGGTGCTGCGCATGGTCGAGGCGGGCACGGTCATGCGTGACCTGACCCTGGAGAACCCGATCCGGGCCATCCGGGACGTCAGCCACGACATGACCGGCCGCCGCCGGGTCCGGCTGGCCAACGGCCGGGAGGCCAGCGCGCTGGACATCCAGCGTGAGTACCTGGCCAAGGCCAAGGACTTCACCGACCGGCGCGGCGCCGACGCGATCACCCAGCGGGTGCTGGACCTGTGGGAGCGCACCCTGCTCGCGGTGGACACCGGCAACTTCGGCCTGGTGGACCGGGAGATCGACTGGATCACCAAGTTCCAGCTGATCGAGCGGTACCGGGCCAAGCACGACCTGCCGCTGGCCTCCCCGCGGGTGGCCCAGCTGGACCTCGCCTACCACGACGTGCACCGCGGCCGCGGCCTGTACTACCTGCTGCAGCGGCGCGGCGCGGTGGCCCGGACGGCCCGGGACATCGACATCTTCGAGGCCAAGTCGATCCCGCCGCAGACCACCCGGGCCCGGCTGCGCGGGGAGTTCATCCGGCGCGCCCAGGAGCGGCGCCGCGACTTCACCGTGGACTGGGTGCATCTCAAGCTGAACGACCAGGCCCAGCGGACCGTGCTGTGCAAGGACCCGTTCCGCAGCGTGGACGAGCGGGTGGAAAAGCTCATCGCCGGCATGTGACGAGGGCCGGACCGTAATGGTCTGGCGAATGGAACCTGGGCGCCGCGCTCAGGTGATGCCGGTAGGCTGGCGACGCTCACTACCGGAGATGACAAGGTTTCCCATGCGACGCATTGCCGTGCTGCTTTCCGCCCCGCTGCTGGCCGTGGCCCCGCTGGCCGTGGCCGCTTGCGGGTCGTCCGGCTCCTCGACCCCGACAGTCACGGTGAGTGGCCACTTCGGGTCGAGCCCGAAGATCACCATCCCGGACCAGTCGGCGGGCAGCAACCTCACAGTCAAGACCCTGATCCAGGGCAGCGGCCCGGTGCTGGCCAAATCGGACGCGTTCGTCGGCAACTATGCCGTGTACATCTGGAGCGGTAAGACGCACAAGCTCGCCCAGAGCACGTTCCAGACCAAGACGCCCCAGCTGTTCAGCGGCACCCTGCTGCCCGGGCTGGAGACCGCCCTGAAGGGCAAGAAGATGGGCAGCCGGGTGCTGGCCGTCATCCCGCCCAAGGACGGTTACGGCAAGTCCGGCAACTCCTCGGCTGGCGTCAGCGCCACCGACACGCTGGTCTTCGTGATCGACATGCTCAGGGAGTTCCCCAACAACGCGGCCGCCACCGGCTCGCAGGTGTCCAACGGCGGCGGTGCGCTGCCCTCGATCACCGCGAAGTCCGGTTCCGCGCCGATCATCAACATCCCGTCGACGGCGCACAAGCCACCGTCCGCACTGGTGACCAAGACACTGATCAAGGGCTCCGGGCCGGTGGTGGCCAAGGGCCAGACCGTGGTCACCCAGTACGTCGGCTCGATCTGGCGGACCGGCAAGGTGTTCGACTCGTCCTGGTCCCGGGGTGAGCCGTTCGGCTTCACCATCGGCGCCACGCCCAGCCAGGTCATCACCGGCTGGGACAAGGGCCTGATCGGGCAGACCGTGGGCAGCCGGGTGATGCTGGTCGTGCCGCCCGCGGACGGCTACGGCAAGACCGGCAGCTCGCAGGCGGGCATCAAGGGCACCGACACGCTGGTGTTCGTGGTGGACATCCTCGGCGCGGTCAACCCGACCTCGAGCTGAGCCGCTCAGTCGCGGAGCAGGGCGGCGGCATGCCGCCCTGCGGCCGCGGCGGCCAGGAAGTAGGCCAGGTCCTGGTCCAGGCCGCGGCCCATCGAGGAGAGCGGCACCGGGCAGCCGCGCAGCGCGCCGGCCAGCCCGTCGGTGCTGACCGTGACCAGCTTGTGCCGGGTGGCCAGCACCTTGGCCTGGCTGGCCACCTGGGCGCCGAACGCCCCGGGCAGCTCGGGCAGCACCACATCGGCGGCGGCTAGCGCGACCCGGCCGTAGCTGGTCAGGCTGTGATGGGACACGCCACGGTGCCGGTCCCGCGGGTCGGCCTCGCTGATCCGCAGCGCGGCCACCGGCCGGCCGCCCAGCACGGCGGCCGCGTTGACCGCCTCACCGCAGGCCACGCCGGAGAACCCCCACCGGGTTCCGGTGCCCAGGTTCCCCGGGCCCTGGGTGACCACGATCACCTCGGCGCCCAGCACATGCCGGGCCGCCAGCAATCCCGTGTGCACGGTGACCGTCTCCAGATCGCCACCGAACGCCTGTCCGGTGCTGATCGTGCCGCGCAGCCACCCGGCCGCCCGCAGCCCGGCCACCGTGCGGGAGAACCAGGCCGGCAGCGCGCCGCCGTCCAGCATCACGTACGCCGCCGCGACTGGGTGGCTGGCCCGCAGCCCGGCCAGCACGGCGGGCAGCGCCGAATGCAGGTCCGCGATCACCACTGGCACCCCGCCGATGTCGTCCGCCTGGCGCAGCACCTCGTGGTGCGGGGAATCCTGCTCGTCGGCGGCCAGCACGGTCGCCTGCAGCGGCGTGTACCGGGCCTTGACCACGTGCCCGGGGCCGGCCGGGTCGGCGGGCAGCCGGTCGGGCAGCGCCACCACCAGCGCATAGCCGCCGGTGCCCAGGCCCATGGCCAGCGCGGTGGTGTTCAGCAGCACCCGGTCGCCCGGCCCGGGACGGCCGGTCAGCTCCGGGTAAGCCAGCGCCCGGAGCGTGCCCTCACCGGTGGCCACGTCGAGCTCTACCGCACCAGGCCACTCGCGGCGTACCGCCAAAACTGCGCCACTGCGCCACCTGATCACTCCCGCAGGGTAGCGTCATTGTCGACGGGCGGATTGGGCGAGGAACTGCGATGTCACGAAGGAAGACCGAGCGTCTGCTCGGCCTGGTGGTGTGCTTGCTGTCCAGCGAGCGGTATCTGACGGCCATCCAGATCCGCGCCGCCGTACCCGGCTACCCGGAGTCCTTCGAAGCGTTCAAGCGGATGTTCGAGCGGGACAAGGAAGAACTCCGCGAACTGGGCATCCCGCTGGAAACCGGGTCCAACTCGGCGGTCGATGAGGAGCCGGGGTACCGGATCCCGCGGCAGGCCTACGAGCTGCCGGAGATCCGGCTGGAGCCGGATGAGGCGGCCGTGCTGTCGCTGGC
>DATCUG010000483.1:0-2077 GCA_036567525.1 Streptosporangiaceae bacterium
GTCGGCGTAATAGGGTCGGGGGATACGCCGACAGATGGGGGCAGCCATGACTGATCAGACCCCGAAGTTACCGGCCGGAATCGACACCAGCGTGCCGCACTCGGCCCGGATCTGGAATTACTGGCTCGGTGGCACGGACAACTACCCGGTGGACCGCGAGGCTGGTGATCAGTACCGGGAGGTCTACCCGCAGATCGTCGACGTGGCCCGGGTATCCCGGGCCTTCCAGGCCCGCGCGGTCCAGTTCTTAGCCGCCGAAGCGGGCCTGCGGCAGTTCCTGGACGTGGGGCGGGCCTGCCCACGGCGGAGAACACGCATCAGGTGGCGCAGCGCATCGCGCCCGCGGCGCGGATCGTCTACGTGGACAACGACCCGCCGGTGGTGGTGCACGCCCGCCAGCTGCCCGGAGCAGGTGGCCGCGTTCTTCACCGGCCTGGACCTGGTGAAGCCGGGGGTGACCCGGGTCGCCCGGTGGCGCCCGGACCCGGGCGGCCCCGGCCCGGACGCCGACGTGGTCGGCGGGGTTGCGCGCAAGCCGCCGGGCGGCTGATCAGCCCAGGTCGCGGCGGCGCAGCAGGAGGATGAGCATGGCCAGCAGGCCGGCCGCCGAGGCGAACAGGTAGCCGGGGGTGGCGCCGCCCAGGTCGATCAGCCGGCCCGCCAGCGGCGCGCCGAGCGCGGCGCCGGCCGAGGCCGCCGTGGTCAGCCAGGACATCCCCTCGGTGCGCTGCCCGGCGGGCACCACCGTGCCGGCCAGGTGGTAGGAACTGGTCAGCGTGGCCGAGATGCCCAGCCCGGCGACCAGCAGGGCCACCGCCATCCAGCCGGTGCCCGGCACGAAGGCCAGCGGCACGGTGCCCGCCACCATGGCGGCCAGTGCCACCCGCAGCCGGGCGGGCTCCGCGGCCCGCCACCGCCTGGTCCCGTACCACACGCCGGCCGCGGCGCTGCCCAGCCCGTACAGCCCGAGCAGCAGGCCGGCCAGCGGCCGGGCACCGTGCCGCTGGGCGAACTCGATCGTGGCCAGATCCACGGCGGAGAACAGCGCCCCCAGGCAGGCGTGCAACGCGATGAGCACCCGCAGGCCGGGGCTGCGCAGCGCGGAACCAGCGCCGCGCTGGGCGGGCACGGCGGGCGGCTCGGTGCGCCGCTGCCGGGTCAGCCCGGCCACCCCGGCGACACCCAGCGCGGCGGTGATCAGCACGGCGGTGACCGGCTGGAACCCGGTGGCCAGCGCGACCACCAGCGCCGGCCCGGTGACGAAGATGAGCTCGTCCGCGATTCCTTCCAGTGAGTAGGCCGCGTCGAGCAGGGCCGAGCCGGCCAGCAGCGTGCTCCACCGGGACCGCACCATCGAGCCGAGCGAGGGCATCGTGCCCCGGCTCAGGCAGCCGGTCAGCAGCAGGGCCCAGTCCGGGCCCCGGCCCACGGCGCAGGCGGCGAAGCCGGCCGTGGCCGCCGCGAAGATCAGCGCCTGCGGGCGCAGCACGCGAGCCTGCCCGTACCGGTCGGCCAGCCGGGCCGCGCGCGGGGTCACCACGGCGAACAGCACGGCCCCGGCGGCGGACACCGCCCCGGCGACGGCGTACCGGCCGGTCACCGCGACCACCAGCATCACCTGGGCCAGGCTGAGCATGCCCATCGGCAGCCGGCCGACCATGCCCGGCAGCGCGAACATCAGGGCCCCGGGAGCGCGCAGCGCGTCCCGGTACCGGGCCAGCCCGGTGGCGGCCCCGGGGAGTGCCGGGGAGAGCATCTCGGTCTGCGTCGTAGTCGTCATGCTGCCGACGCTAGGCGGCAACCGGAACACTAGTAAGCTCCAATTCCATGCCGGTTGAGTGGTCCGGTTTGGGACCAGAGCTACCGCTGGCCGTGCACCGCGACACGGCCGAGCCGCTCCGCGCGCAACTCGAGCGCCAGCTCAGGGACGCGATCCGGGACGGCCGGCTGGCCGTGGGGGAGCGGCTGCCGTCCTCCCGCGAGCTGGCCCGTGAGCTCGGCCTGTCCCGCGGCCTGGTGCAGGACTGCTACGCCCAGCTGCAGGCCGAGGGGTACCTGGCCACCCGGACCGGCTCCG
>DATCUG010000484.1:0-6695 GCA_036567525.1 Streptosporangiaceae bacterium
CGTCGAGCTGCCCGCCGGGCAGCCAGATCGCCGAGTAGCCCAGCCGCTCCGCCTCGGCCGCTTCCACCAGGTAACTGTCCGTGACGGCGAGGGCCAGGCCCACCGGCCCCAGGCCGAGCGCGCCCATCCGTCCTCCCATTACTTTTCCCGAACGCCCGTACCCGGCCAGTCAAGCAGCCCCGGCGCGCCGCCGGTGGCGCACTAGGGTGACGCCATGAGCCGAGTCGCGAGCTACGCGGTGGGTGTGCCGAATGTCGGGGCGTTCGGCGACCCGCGGCGGCTGGTCGAGTTGGCGGTCGCCGCCGAGCAGCACGGCTGGGACGGCTTCTTCGTCTGGGATCACCAGCTCTGGCACGACCCGGAGTGGCCCGTGGCCGACCCGGTCGTGACGATCTCCGCGATCGCCGCCCGCACGGCCCGGGTCCGGCTCGGCATCCTGGTCAATGTGCTGGCCCGCCGCCGGGTGGGCAAGGTGGCCCGGGAGTCGCTGACGCTGGACGAGCTGTCCGGCGGGCGGCTGGTCGTCGGGGCCGGGCTGGGCGCGCGGGCCGAGGAGTTCACCGCGTTCGGCGAGTCCGGGGACGCCCGGGAGCGGGCCGCGCGGCTGGATGAGTCGCTGCGGCTGCTCGACGCGCTGTGGCGCGGGGAACCGGTGACGGTCCGCGGCGAGTACCTGACCGCGGTGGACGTGACGATGCGGCCACGCCCGGTGCAGCAGCCCAGGATTCCGATCTGGTGCGGTGGCCGCTGGCCGAACCGGGCGCCGTTCCGCCGCGCCGCCCGCTGGGATGGCGTGATGCCCACCCATCGCGACTACGGCCTGGGCGAGACGATGCCGCCGGACGAGCTGCGCGCGGTGCTCCGGTACACCCGCGAGCAGCGCGGCACGGACGGCCCGTTCGACGTCGCCCTGGAAGGCCGCACCGACGGCGCCGCGCCGGACCGCGGCGGCCGGCACGTGCGGCCGTATCTGGACGCCGGGCTGACCTGGTGGATCGAGGCGCTGGGCTGGTGGCGCGGCACACCGGCGGACGCGATGACCCGGATCCGCCAGGGCCCGCCCGCGCTGACCTGACGGATTCACCTGTTCTCCACAACATGCCCATCCCGGCTGCATCGCACCGGGCTGTCATGACCGCATGGTGCTCCTGGCGCTGACCGGCCTGGTCTATGCCGCCGCCTGGGTGACCGGGCTGCTGATCGGCCCGCCCACGGTCGGCCTGACCGCGCCGGGCGACGAGGTGGTGAGCAGCTTTGCCGGGCATCAGGGGGCCGCCATCGCCCAGTCGGTGCTCACCGAGGGGGTGGCCGGGCTGGCTCTGGCCGTGCTCGTACTGGCCCTGGGCCACGCCGCATGGCGGTACCAGGCGTACCGGCTGGCCAGCGTCATCGAGATCGCGGGCCTGGCGGCGGCCGGGCTGTCGTTCATCCAGTGCGCGCTGGGCCTGCTGCTGGCCCGCTGGGCGGTGCCAGCCGGTGACGGTTCGCGGGCGGGCGTCCTGTTCGAGCTGGCCAACCGGGCCGACGGCGCGAAGATGCTGCTGCTGGCGGTGGTCGCGGTGGCCACGATCGTGCTGGCCCGGCGGCCACCGCTGCTCCCGGCCACGCTCATGTTCCGGGCCGCACCGGTGTTCCCGGCCTGGACGGTCTGGCCCAGCAGCGCGCTGGCGGTCGCGCTGCTCTTGTCCGGGGCCGGCTATCTGCTGCTTATCCCGGCCCTGGCGGCGGCGGCGTACCTGTCGCTGCCCCTGCTGCTGATCTGGGTCACCGGAGCGGGCCTGCTGCTAGCCCGGGCCAGCCCGGCACCCAGCCAGCCTCCGATCCTTACTGGGTGAACGCGCAGAACTCGTTCCCCTCCGGGTCGGCCAGCACATGCCAGCGCACCTCGTCGTCCGGCTTGCGCAGCACGGTCGCCCCAGCCGCGACGAGCGGCGCGACATCGGGCACGGTGACATCCCAGTGGATCCGGTTCTTCACCCGCTTCGGCTCTGGCACGTCGGCGAAGTCCATCGTGCTGACCGGCATGCCGGGCACACCGTCCAGCGTGAGCCAGCCGTCGTTCCTGGTCACCTCCACCCCGTAGACCTGGCCCCACCAGGCGGCCTGCTTATCGGCGTCGGCGCAGTCCACCCCCAGCCCGTGCAGCCGCTCAGCCGGGAGCTCGTCGCGCAGGAACGCGCAGAACTCACCGCCTTCCGGGTCGGCCATGATCGTCCAGGTCCGGCTGCCGTGCTGCGGTTCCAGGACGGCCGCGCCGAGCGCCGTCAGGTCGGCCAGGTCCAGCGCGTACACGTCGAAGTGCACCCGCTGCTTGACCGTCCGGTCCTCGGCGACCTTGTTGACCCAGATGGTGTGGCCCGGCGTCGCCCCACGCAGCACACCCTCGTCATCCCCGTCAGCCTCCCAGCGCAGGCCGAGCACGGCCGCGTAGAACTGGCCGAGCTTGGCCGGGTCCACCGCATCCAGGCACAGATCTTTGAATCGCGCGATCGCCATGGCCCGAACGTAACCCGGGGCACCGACAGTCAGGTCTGCTGGGCGGCCAGGTAGGCGCGCTCCCGGGCGGCCGCGGTGGCCACCGGGTCGTGCACCTGCTTGATCTGGGGGTCGTCCTGGCCGGTGTGCGCCTCGGTGGTGTAGAAGCGGATCTCGTGGCCGTCCGGGTCGTGGCTGTGCGGCAGGATCCAGCCGATGGTGGCGAAGTGCACCCCGGCGTGCTGTTCGCCGAGCGCGGTGAGCCGCTCGGCCAGCGCTTCCAGGGCCGCCTTGGTCGGCACGCCGATGGAGAAGTAGTCGAACCCGGCGGCCCGGGCGGCCAGCTCGGGATTGAGCCGCAGCCCGAGGTCGGGCCCGCCGTTCGGGTGGGTAAGCACCACGCCCATCACCGTGCCATCCTCGATGAACTCGGTGGCCAGCCGGTAGCCGAGACGGCTCTCGTACCAGGCGCGGGACCGGTCCAGGTCGCTTACCGGCAGCTTGACGTGGTGAATCCCATCCAGTTCAGGCGCGTCAGTGGTGGTCATGACATCCCCCGGGTTAGTTACAGCATAACTGCATGTTTGCAGTTAGACTGCAACGTATGGCGGATGATGTCAAGAACCTGCGCGCGGCGCGGGTGGCCGATACCGAGGAACGCATCCTGGCCGCGGCCCGTGACCTGTTCCTGCGCGATGGCTACGCAGCGACCACGCTGGCCGCGGTGGCCGACGCGGCCCGGGTCGGCCACCGCACGGTCTACGTCCGCTTCGGCACCAAGGCGGCACTGCTCAAGCGGGTCGTGGACGTGGCCGTGGCCGGGGACACCAGGCCCATCGACGTGCTGAACCGGGACTGGTTCCAGGCTTCCCTCACCGCCCCGACGCTGCCGGAACGGGTGGCGGCGTTCGCGAGCGCGTCGGCCGGCCTGATGGGCCGGGCCGGTGACCTCATCGCCGTGGCCGAGCAAGCCGCGCCGGTGGAACCGGCCATTGCCACCGCCGCCCGCGCGGGCCGGGAGGCCACCCGGGATGCCGTCCGGCTGTTCTGCACCCGACTGCATGACGACGGGCTGATCCCGCCGGGCAGCGACGTTGCCTGGCTGGCCGACACAGCCAGCCTGCTCAGCCAGGCACAGACCTTCCTGCTCGGCCGGGACACGCTCGGCTGGGCCGGCGGCCAGTACCAGGAGTGGCTGGAGACCACGTTGAGCCGTCTCATCGCGGGAGCCGCTGCCGGCTGAGGCGCGTAACGACTGCTTTGTAACGTTCTGACCTGCATTGACTCTGATAGCCTCCGGTGCGTATGGGGGGTGGAATGCGATGGGCTGGTTGCACTGATGCGCGTCGCTGATCTGCGCGGCGTGTTCTTGTTCGACGGGCTGAGCGACGAACAGCTCCGCGAGCTGACCGAGGCCGGCGAAGAGGTGCGTTTCGAGGCCGGCGATGTGCTGTTCCGGGAGGGCGAAGCCGCCGACTTCTGGTGGGTGCTCCTGGCCGGGCGGGTGGAGCTGCTGCGCCGCACCAGGTGGGAGGAGTCCGTTGCCGGGGTGATGGACCGGCCGGGAATCTGGGCGGGCGGATTCCGTGCCTGGTCGGCTGAAGCGGGCTACCTGGCGACCGGCCGCGCGGCGGGCCCGTGCGTCATGTTGCGCGTCCCGGCCGCGGCGCTGGGGGAACGGGCCCGCGCCTGGTTCCCGTTCGGCGTGCACCTGATCGAGGGCTTCTTCCAGACGGTGCGCCGGATGGAAGCCCTGTCCCGGCAGCAGCAGGCGCTCGCTTCGCTTGGCACCCTCGCGGCGGGCCTGGCTCATGAAATCAACAATCCAGCGTCTTCCGCGGCGCGCGCGGCCGGGGCGTTGCAGGACACCTGCGACGGGCTGCTGGCCTCGCTGGCCCGCCTGGCCGACCGGGCCCTGACGGCCGAGCAGTTCAGCGCCCTCAACGCGCTGCGGCAGGAGCTTGGCACCGGGACGGTGACGCAGAGCCCGCTAGCGGTCGCCGATCAGGAAGAGGCGATCGCGGACTGGCTGGAAGCGCAGGGTGTCGGCCCGGCATGGGACATCGCGCCCGTCCTGACCGCAGCCGGGGCCGATCTTGCCTGGTGCGAACGGGTCAGCCAGGTACTCGGCAGCGAAACGCTCGAACCCGGCCTGCACTGGGTGGCCAGCACGCTGACGGCGGGGGTGCTGCTGGGCGAAGTTAAGGAAGCGACCGGCCGGGTTTCCGGGCTCATCGCGGTCATGAAGTCATACACCGAGCTCGACCGGGCCGCCGTGCAATTCATCGACGTCAGGAATGGCATCGACAGCACGCTGGCGATGCTCGGGCAACGGCTGGGCGACGGCATCACCGTTGTCCGCGAATACGGCGCGGATGTGCCGCAGATCGAGGCGCACCCGGCCGAGCTCAACCAGGTGTGGACGAACATCATCGACAACGCCATCGACGCCATGGACGCCCGTGGCACCCTGCGCATCTCGACCTGGGCCGATGCCGAGCACGTGGTCGTTGAGATCGCCGACACCGGCCCCGGGATGCCACCCGAGGTTGCGGCCCGGGCCTTCGACGCGTTCTACACCACCAAAGGGATCGGCCAGGGCACCGGGCTTGGCCTCGACATTGCCCGCCGCATCATCGCCGAACGCCATCATGGGCAGATTGCCATCGACTCGCGGCCGGGTCAGACGATCCTGCGCGTCCAGCTCCCGCACCGCAGCGGCAATCGCGAGTTACTCCGCCGGGACGGCATTCTGGTGGTGGCTGAGACGTTCTCGCTACTGGACCGCTCATGCCTGAAGGTGGTGCTGATGGCCAGTGTGATCGCGTTCGACGTGAATGAGACGCTGCTGGACCTGCGGGCCCTCGACCAGCCATTCGAGGCACTGCTGGGTAGCGCCGCGCTGCGGCCGCAATGGTTCGCACTGATGCTGCAGCTGGCCTTTACCGGCGGCCTCACCGGCCAGTACGTGGACTTCGCCACCGCCCAGCGGGCAGCGCTGGCCATGCTGGCCGAGCGGGAGGGCGCGCCACTGACGGCCAGCGACGCCGACGGCCTGGTGGGCCGGATGAGCTCGCTGCCGCCACATCCTGAGGTCCCCGGTGCGCTAGCTGCCCTGGCCCGCACCCGCCTGCGGCTCGCTGCCCTGACCAACTCCGTCCAGCACACCGCCGAGGCTCAACTGGCTAACGCAGGCCTCAGCGACTTCTTCGAGGTCGTGCTCTCGGCGGACAGCACCGGCCACCTCAAGCCTGCGCCGCAGCCCTACCACGCGGTCGCCGAGCGCTGCGGCGTACCCATCACTGCGGTGCGCCTGGTCGCCGCGCACGCCTGGGACATCGCCGGGGCCATGGCCGCCGGATGCCAGGCCGCATTCGTCGCCCGCCCAGGCATGGTGCTCAGCCCACTTGGCGACCCGCCCGGCATCACCGGCCCGGACCTGGCTGCCGTGGCCGAACAGATCATCCGTATCGACGGGTGATGACCACCGCCGCTGCGATTCGCCAATCCACCGCGGCGGAAGGGCGACTGATCAAGCTCGGCGGGGACGGCTGAACCGCCGGAACTCGAACTCCGCTCCGCGCAGCAGCGCGAACACAATCCGGAACGGGAGCGTGATGATGTCCAGAATCAACCACGCCACTATTACGGTTAGCGCCGTTGACTCAACGGAGGGAAGGGCGGAGCGACATGCCCGAGTTTAAGCCGACCACGCACACCGTGGATGTGCCCGGCGCACAGCTGTACTGCGAGCAACGCGGCACCGGCCCGCTGCTGTTGCTCATCGGCTCGCCGATGGACAGCACCGGCTTCGCCGGGCTGGCCGACGCGCTGGCTGACCGGTACACCGTGGTGACCTACGATCCGCGGGGGATCGGCAACAGCAGTTCCGAAGATGCCGATAAGGACGTGACACCCGAGCTGCAGGCCGATGACGTGCACCGGCTGGTGACGACGCTCGGCGGCGGGCCGGCGAGCATCTTTGGCAGCAGCGGTGGCGCCGTCGTCGGGCTGGCGCTGGTCACGGCGCACCCAGACCAGGTGGGCACACTGGTCGCGCATGAACCTCCGGTCATCGAACTGCTGCCCGACCGCGACCAGCGGCGCGCCGAGATCCAAGACATCTACGACACCTACCGGGCCGATGGGCCAGACCAGGCCATGCAGAAGTTCATGGCCCATACCGGCCTGGGCGGTGGCCCAGCCGGGCCACCGCCGGG
>DATCUG010000485.1:0-4318 GCA_036567525.1 Streptosporangiaceae bacterium
GCGGTCGCAGCTCCGGTTCCCCCGCCCCGCGCACCCGGCCCCGCCGCTGCCCTCCGGCACCCACCCCAACGTCACCGGGCTGTCCCCGTTCATCAG
This sequence comes from Streptosporangiaceae bacterium, assembly GCA_036567525.1. Taxonomy (GTDB): domain Bacteria; phylum Actinomycetota; class Actinomycetes; order Streptosporangiales; family Streptosporangiaceae; genus RYN-230. The sequence continues at coordinate 97 of DATCUG010000485.1, forward strand.
CCCGAACAACGCGTTCTACCGGGTGGACACCGCGCTGATCCTGCCGCAGGTGGCCCCGCAGACCTGGCACCTGCGCATCCACGGCATGGTGGAGCGGGAGATCACGCTCAGCTTCGACGAGCTGCTCCGCCGCCCGCTGATCGAGGACTACGTGACGCTCACCTGCGTGTCCAACCCGGTCGGCGGGCCGTACATCGGCAACGCCAAGTGGCTCGGGGCCAGCCTGGCCAGCCTGCTCCGGATGGCCCGGGTCAAGTCCGGCGCGGACCAGCTGATCTGCACGTCGGTGGACGGGTTCACGTCCGGCACCCCGATCGCCACCGTCATGGACGGGCGGAACGCGCTGCTGGCCGTGGCCATGAACGGCACCGCGCTGCCGGTGGCGCATGGCTTCCCGGTGCGGATGGTGATCCCCGGCCTGTACGGCTACGTGTCCGCCACCAAGTGGGTCACCGACATCAAGGTGACCACGTACGCCGCCGAGTCCGCGTACTGGTCGGCCGGGCGGGGCTGGTCACAGCGGGCGCCGATCAAGACCGAGTCCCGGATCGACGTGCCGAACAGCGGCGTGACGGCGGGCCGGACCCCGGTGGCCGGGGTGGCCTGGGCCCAGCACAAGGGCATCGACGCGGTGCACGTCCGGGTGGACAAGGGGCCGTGGCAGCAGGCCACGCTGGCCGCGGTGCCGGGCATCGACACCTGGCGGCAGTGGGTGTGGGACTGGGACGCCACGCCGGGCCGGCACGTCATCGAGGCCCGGGCCACCGACGCGACCGGCTACACCCAGACGTCGCTGCAGGCACCCCCCGAGCCGAACGGCGCCTCCGGCTACCCCAGCATCACCGTGCAGGTGACCTGACCGGTCCCCCGGATAACAGGAGCTGGTCGCGGATCTGGCTGGACAGGTAGGCGCCCAGCCAGCGGCCCTGCTCGTCCAGGAGCTGCCCGAGCCCGGCCCGGGCCGGGCTGGCCTCGTCCACCTTGCGCCAGGTCACGTGCGGGCCGAGCCGCATGGTGGCGTGGCCGCCGGCCAGCCCGGGCCGGGGCAGCAGGCCGCTCGAACCGCCGGTCGCGTCCCAGTCCGTGGCCGGGCACAACACCAGCACCGGGCAGCTGATGTCCAGGCCCCGGCGGACCCGGCGGCGGAGCACCGCCAGCAGCGGCGCCGCGCGGTGCCGCCCGACCGCCAGCCGGGCCAGCCACGACCCGGCGCCGAACGCCGGGCTGGCCAGGATCAGCGCGTCCGCGGGACTGCCGCCGCGCCGGGCGTGGCACCAGAGCGCGGCCACCAGGGCCCCGGTGTCGTGCGCGCCGACCACCACCGTCTCCATCCCATCGGCGTCCCGGACATGCTGCGCGGCCATGTCCAGGCAGGCGAAGTAGGCGCTGACTTCGGCCGCGCTGTCCAGCACGGTGGGGCCGGTGTCCCCCAGCCGGCGCAGGTCGGCCACGTAGAAGTGGAAACCGCGGTCGGTGTACCAGCTGGCCAGGCCGGCTGGCACGAACGGGTCGTCCAGGCAGTGCAGGTAGATCACGGCCCGCTTGGTCGGCCGGGCGCTGCGGCGGCGCAGCACCGCGCCGTCCAGGCCCTGGGTGCCGGTCGGGTCCTCGGTCAGCAGCGGAAGGCTGACCGCCTCGTAACCTTCGGCGGCCCCGCCAATGTCCGTGATGAGACCCATGGAGTCCTCCCGTCCCCGTTAGCCACGACGACCGGCCCCTATGCTGACCTGGCTCCCCATCATGACCCCTGCCCCTGCGGCTGCCACCGCGCCGCGCCGACCCGGCCCCAGCTGCTTATTTCGGGCTTTTCGCCTGCTACGACGCTCCGAACACGGAGCGTTATTTTGCAGTCTGGCACTGTAATCAGACGTGCACAGCGGAAACAACTGACCCAGCCGGATCAGCGGGTACGCGTTTGCCGTCAGACGGGAGAATTCGGCCCGCGGCCGCGCCGGGCTGGCCACTGTGCTGTCTGTAGCCTCAAGGCATGACGGGCCGCGAAGACGAGCAGGAACTGACCGAGATCGAGCAGAAGTTCGACGTGCCCGCCGGATTCGTGCTGCCCGGCCTGACCGGCCCGGGGGTGGCCGGCCAGACGCCACCGGACGTGCTGCACCTGTCCGCCACCTACTTCGACACCGCCGGGCTGCGGCTGGCCGCGGCCAAGATCACGCTGCGCCGCCGCACCGGCGGCACTGACGCGGGCTGGCACATCAAGCTGCCGGTCAGCGCGGACACCCGCCGTGAGCTGCACTTCCCGCTGGGCGAGGCAGAGCTCGAGGTCCCGGCCCCGGTCGCCGCCGAGGTCGCCCAGTGGACCGACGGGGAACCGCTGCGGCCGGTCGCCCGGCTGGAAACCCGCCGCACCGTGCGCCGCCTGGTCGACCAGTCCGGCCAGCCGCTGGCCGAGATCGCCGACGACGAGGTGACCGGCTCCCGCCCGGACCCGGCCGACCCGGCCCGCTGGCGGCCGGCCGACCGCTGGCGCGAACTCGAGGTGGAGCTGGTTTCCGGAACCCGTTCTTTGCTGAACGCCACTGCCGGGCAGCTGCGCGCCGCCGGTGCGTCGCCGTCGCGGTCCGCGTCCAAGCTGGCCCGGGTGCTCGCGGCCGGCTAGCCGGCGGCCTCGGGCCCGGCCCGCTGCACTCAGAGCCGCCGGAGAGGAACTGCCAAGCACGGCCAGATCAGCCGCCCCGAGACTGGCTGGGTAGTTTCGCGGAGAGGAGTCCCCCAGAATGAACAGCGACGAGCGGACCGTGTCGGCCATTGTCGCCCGCGACCACGCTCGCCGGCGGCTCCGCAACGCCACCATCGGCGCCGGTATCGTAGGCGTGGCCGTGGCCGGCGTGGTGATGGCCGAACTGCCCGCCGCAGCGCACAGCTCCGCCAGCTCAACTGGGCCGGCGGCCAAGAGCAGCACCGGGCACTCGGCGGCGTCGGCTGGTTCCGGCCAGTCGTCCTCGGGTACCGGCTCGTCGGGTACCGGCACTGGCTCGTCAGCTGGTTCTGGCTCGTCGGGTTCGGGTTCCTCGTCGTCGAGTTCCGGCTCGTTCGGCTCGTCCTCCGCGCCGTCGTCCAGCTCGGGGCCGGCCGGCGTCACTTCGGGAGGCTCATGATGGAGTCCGCCGCCGCGGGCCAGCAGGCCCCGGCGCACGCGGACTGGACCGCCCTGGGCACCCAGGTCTGGCTGCTCGTCACCGACCCCGCCCAGCTAGCCGCGGGCCGCCGGCTGCTCACGGCCGACCTGGCCGCGGTGGACGCGGCCTGCAGCCGGTTCCGCCCCGATTCCGAGCTGATGCGCCTCGATCATGCCCAACGGGGACCCGGCCCGGTGCCGCTCAGCCCGCTGCTGGCCGAGGCGGTGGCGGTGGCGCTGCGCGCCGCGGAACTGACCGGCGGCGACGTGGACCCCACCATCGGCGACGCTCTGGCGATCATCGGCTACGACCGTGACTTCGCGCAGATGCCCCTCGATGGGCCGCCGGTCACGCTGTCGGTGCGCGCCGCACCCGGCTGGCGCCAGGTCAGCCTGGACCAGGAGCACCGGCTGCTCACTCTGCCGCCCGGGGTCCGCCTCGACCTGGGCGCTACGGCCAAGGCGTGGGCCGCGGACCGGTCGGCGGCCCGGCTGGCCGCCGAGCTGGGCTGTGGGGTGCTGGTCGGGCTGGGCGGGGACATCGCGGTGGCCGGCCCGGCGCCGGACGGCGGCTGGCGGATCCGGGTGCAGGACGTCACCGGGCGGCCGGAAGACCAGCCGGACGGGCCGTCGGCCGTGGTGGCCATCCGGGACGGCGGGCTGGCCACGTCCAGCACCACCGCCCGGCGCTGGCGGCGCGGCGGCGCGGCGCTGCACCACATCCTCGACCCGCGTACCGGGCTGCCCGCGCCGGTGTACTGGCGCACCGTGTCGGTCGCCGCGGCCAGTTGCGCCGACGCCAACATGGCCAGTACCGCCGCCATCATCAAGGGCGCCCAGGCCCTCGATTGGCTGGTAAATCTGGGTTTGCCCGCCCGGCTGGTGGACAGGGCCGGTAACGTGCAGACCGTGGCCGGATGGCCCACCGACTAGCCCGGGGACTCGCATGGACCAGCACCGCCCGCCCGGCCTGCGCCAGGCCGTGGCCCAGCGCCAGCGCAGCCAGGGCCGGCTGCGCGCGGTGACCATCACGGTCGGCGCTGGTGGCGTGGTCACCGCGGGCGCGGTGGCGTTCATCCTGCCCGG
>DATCUG010000486.1:0-2150 GCA_036567525.1 Streptosporangiaceae bacterium
CACCACCGCGGCGGCGATGGCCGGGCAGGCGGCCAGGGTGGCTTCGATCTCGCCGGGTTCGATGCGGTAGCCGCGGACTTTGACCTGCGCGTCGGCGCGGCCCGCGAACTCCAGCACCCCCTCGTGGTTCCAGGAGGCCAGGTCGCCGGTGCGGTACATCCGCCCGCCCGGCGGCCCGAACGGGCAGGCGGTGAACCGGGCCGCGGTCAGGCCCGGCTGGCCCAGGTAACCCTCGGCCAGGCCGGCGCCGGCGATATACACCTCACCACGCAGCCCGGCCGGCAGCGGCTGCAGAAACGCGTCCAGGACGAACAGGCGGGTGTTGGCCACCGGCCGCCCCACCGGCACCAGCCCACCCGCAAGCAGCTCTCCATCCGGCACCGGGTAGTCAGCCGACCCGACCGTGGTCTCCGTCGGGCCATAGTGCGCCACCACCGCGACCCTGGGATGCGCGTCACGCCACTGCTGCACCGCGGCGGCCGGGACGGCGTCCCCGCCGATCATCAGCTGACCGCTCGGCGAGCAGTGGGCGGGCAGCAGGCCGAGCATGCCCAGCAGCCCGGGCGTGATCTTCACAAACGAGTACCCGCTGATCCCGGCCGCGTCCATGGCGGCGGGCAGGTCTTCATCCAGCCCGGCCGCGTGCACACACCCGCCGGTGCTCAGCGCCCCGAACAGCGTGGTCACCACCGCGTCGAACGAGACCGGCGCGTGCCACAGGCACACCCCGCCCAGCCCCCGGTACGCCCGCCCGCACCAGGCCAGGTAGTTGACCACCGCCCGGTGCGAGACCACCACACCCTTCGGCACCCCCGTCGACCCCGACGTGTAAATCACATACGCCCCGCCACCCGCCACCGGCCCAGCCACCGGCCCGGCCGGGCCCGCCTCGACCACGGCGGCGGTGGCCGGGTCATCCGCCACCACCACCGGGACGCCCTCTGGGATGACCGCCTCGGTGGCCTGCGTGCACACCACCACCACCGGGGACGCGTCAGCCAGCATGAACGCGATCCGCTCCGCCGGGTAACCCGGGTCGATGGGCACGTAGGCGGCGCCGGTCTTCATCACCCCCACCAGCACCGCCACCAGGCCGGCGGACCGGCCCATGACCACCGCCACCCGGCCGCCCGGCCCCACCCCCAGCCCGGCCAGGAACCCCGCCATCCGGGCAGCCCGGTCCTCCAGCCCGGCATAGGTCACTACGACGGTTCCATCGATCACCGCTGGGGCGTCCGGGGTCCGGGCCGCCTGCGCGGTGATCAGCCCAGGGACCGTGGCCTCAGGCAGATCCGTGGCGGTGTCGTTCCACGCGTCTACCACCACGTCCCGCTCGGCCGGCGCAGTGATTGTCACCTGGGCTACTGGCTGGGCCGGGCCGGCAGCGATCTGCTCCAGCACCGTGAGCATCCGGCCCACCAGCACCCGCGCCTGCCCGCTGGTGAACAGGTCGGGGCGGTAGGCCAGCCGCAGATCCAGGCCACTGCCCGGCACCACCGTCAGCGTCAGCGGGTAGTGCGCCGCGCTCCACCCACCGGCCGGCGTGAACACCACCCCACCCGGCGTGCGCCCCGCCGCGGGCGGGCGGGGGTAGTTCTCGAACACCACCAGCGTGTCAAACCCCGCCCCCGGCCCAGCCACCCGCTGGATCTCAGCCAGCCCCACATACTGGGCGGCCATCAGCCCCGCCTGCCGCTCCTGCAGCGTGGCCAGCAGATCAGCGACCGGCTGGGCCGGGTCCAGGCGCACCCGCACCGGCACCGTATTGATAAACAACCCCACCATCGACTCCACACCCGGCAAATCGGCCGGGCGGCCCGACACCGTCGCGCCGAACACCACATCGCAGCGGCCAGCCAGCCGGGACAGCACCAGCGCCCACGCCCCCTGCACCAGCGTGTTCACCGTCACCCCGGCAGTGCGCGCCACCTCCCGCAGACCATCCGCCAGATCTTCGGCGGCCCGGACCCGCACATCGGCGGGCACCACCGGCCCGCGTCCCGCATCCGCGGGCGCGACCAGCGTCGGCTCGTCCACCCCGGCCAGCTCCGCCGCCCACGCCACCCGCGCCACCTCGCGGTCCTGGCCTGCGATCCAGGCCAGGTAGTCCCGGTAGGACACCACGGGGCGCAGGGGCTTGCCGTCGTAGG
>DATCUG010000487.1:0-21469 GCA_036567525.1 Streptosporangiaceae bacterium
TGGCGTAGGGCCACAGGAAATGTAGCGGCAGGCAACAATATAGACGCAAGAGAGCGCAGCGTTTTTTCACCATGAATAGCCAATCGGCGAAAACGCCGTCTCGTTAGACCTGTTCTATGATAAGCATTCCTCAGCGAATGAATATCCGCGTCGACCCGCTGCAACTCTGATTCGAGACGAGGAAGTGGAGCAAGGAGACGGGCTCTGATAGCTTCGCCAACTTCCTGCCGACGGGACGGAGCGTTCATGCGCGACCACTCTCCGGTCGCAGTCGCGGAGTCGCCCAAATGGCCTTGGTCTGGCGGGAGCTTACCTGGGCGAGCGCTTGTCGGGCTTGCTCAATCCCATCCCTAGAGAGTTGGTAGTACCGTCTGCGCGGCCTGCCTTCGGCTAGATGCACATCTGGATCTTCCCAGTTGCTCTCCACCCAACCGGCCTGTTCGAGTCGCGCCAAGATCGGGTAGAGCGTTCCGGACTGCAGGCCCGCTCGCGAGCACAACTCAAGACCATATTGCTTTTTCGTAGGCTCATCGAGCAGTGCGCGGAGGACCATCTGAGTGGTAAGGGTGAGTCGCAAGGACGACATAGCTCGAACTCTACATAGCCCCTACGTCGGCGTCAACTCAGCCGCTCAGGTACAGACGGGACCTGCAGATCACCTGGCCGGACGATCTGATCTTGCTGCCTGGAGTATGCGGTTGGTGGCAGGCCCGCGGGACCTTATGGCCCCGATGGTGCACGACGGCGAGCGAGTGCCCATGATCCACCAGGCGCGCCGCGGACCAGGCGATCACGAGCGCGATCGACCATCACGTCCAGGCCGAGCAGCTCGACTGCCAGGACGATGACGGCCAGGCGGGCGCACTCGCTCCCGTGGGCTAATGGCACGGAAGATCAACAACTGGCTAGCTGGAGGACCAGGCCACGCCGCGCAAACCGGCGCTGACCTGCAAGGAAGCTTCTGGAGCGGGTGACGAGAATCGAACTCGCACTATCAGCTTGGGAAGCTGACGTTCTGCCATTGAACTACACCCGCGGGCGTCCGGCTGGGCCTGCGGGGCCCTACCAGCGTCGTCACGACATCGTACCGGAATCCCGCACCCGCCATGAGACGCACCAGCGCCTAGCCCATGTCAGGACGGCGAAACACCGGTAGGTTGCCTAAGTGCTGCTCTCTGATCGAGACATCCGGGCGCGGATCGAGTCCGGCCAGGTCCGGCTCGAACCGTACGCGCCCGAACTGATCCAGCCGGCCAGCATCGATGTCCGCCTGGACCGGTATTTCCGCGTCTTCGAGAACCACCGCTACCCGCATATCGACCCCGCGGTGGAGCAACCTGACCTGACCCGCCAGGTGGAGACCACCGGCGCGGAACCGTTCGTGCTGCATCCCGGGGAGTTCGTGCTCGCGTCCACCTACGAGGTGATCACCCTGCCGGATGACGTGGCGGGGCGGCTGGAGGGCAAGAGCTCGCTCGGGCGGCTGGGGCTGCTGACCCACTCCACGGCGGGCTGGATCGACCCTGGGTTCAGCGGGCACGTGACGCTGGAGCTATCCAACGTGGCCACGCTGCCGATCAAGCTGTGGCCGGGCATGAAGATCGGCCAGCTGTGCCTGTTCTGCACCAGCTCGCCCGCCGAGCATCCGTACGGCGCCAGCGTCTACGGCTCGCGGTACCAGGACCAGCGCGGTCCCACCCCGTCCCGGTCCTACCTGAACTTCTACCGCGCCGACATCTAGTGCCGCTTCAGGCAACGTTTGCCCTGGTGACGACCTGGCGGAGCCGTTGGTCGTAGGCGTGGGTGTTGCGCCAGATGATGTAGCGGCGGATCATCTTCGGCAGGCTCCACGTCGAGAAAGGCAGGCCATGGTCCGCTGGGTGGGACTTTGGCGGTCTTCTTGATCTCCCGCCGCTGCGCCAGCGTGAATTTCGGCACCTTCGCGATCGCGGCCATTCTCATGCCCTGCGCGGACAGCAGCACCATCTGCGCCCGCGCCTAGCCGGGCAGCGCCCGGCAACAAACTGACTATGGGCAAATGGCGCTGGTAATGGCATGGGCGAGCCACACCGAGTATCGGCCGAGCGGCCAGCCCTGGGTGAGGACGAGCCGTTCGTAGGTGTCAATCGCGAGGTAGTTCCACAGCACGTCGCGGACCTCGTCGAGGCCGATCCCATCGCGGAGCTGGCCGGTGCCGAGCAGGTGGCGGCCCAGCATCGTCATGCCGGCCAGGCCCTCGTCGTTCAGCTTGGCCCAGACCGGGGCAAGCGAGTCGTCGACGTGCCGGCCGTCGCGGATGAGGATCTGGACCTTCGCCGAGCGCGCCTGCCGCTGCGCCAGGCCCTCGGTGAACATAGCGATCTTGCGCCGGACGTCGGGCTCGTCGCGCACCGCCTGCGTCGCCGGGCGCTCGGCGACCGGCACCGGTTCGTCATCACCGGCGATCACCAGGTCGAACACCGCCTTGGCCACTGCGGCCTTGCTGCCGAAGCCCTTGTAGACGCTTTCCGCCGAGACGCCCGCGTGCGCGGCGATGGCGGCGATCGTCGTGGGGCGGAACCCGTCCCGCTCGAACAACTCACGGGCGGCCAGCACCACGGCCAGGCGCCGGGCACGGGCCTGCTCGCGCCGCCTGGACGCGTCGTAGGATCTCTTGACTTCCATCACCGCCGGCTCCAAGATTCAGATACAGTCCAACTGTATCTGATTGGAGTCATCATGACCGCCAACTCCTCCTCCGCCGTGTCGGCCGACCCGATTGCGGTTGCGGTGCGCAGCATTCACACCATGGCCGGCGGGGACCGAACCGACTTCGACTTCTTGTATCACCCGCACGCCGTCGATCGCGAGAACCCGGTCCAGCCACCGTCGTCGCGGGTCCCGGGCCCGGCCGGCTTCTACTCCACCGCGCTGTGGCTGCGCGCCGCATTCGCCGGCCTGCACTACGACATCCACCACACCCTCACCGACGGCAACCTGGTCTCGGTCAACTCGACCATGAACGGGCGCCACGTCGCCCCCTGGGCCGTCTACACCGGCGACGGCGCGGTGGACACGGTCTTCCCGCCGACCGGCAAGACCTTCGCGGCGACCCAATCGCATTGGTTCCGGATCGAAGACGGCAAGATCATCGAGCACTGGGCCAACCGCGACGACCTCGGGATGGCCAAGCAACTCGGCTGGATCCCGCCGGCACCGGCCTACCTGCTCAAGATGGCGCGGGCGAAGCGGCATGCCAAGCGTTCCTGACCCTCGCCACGCAAGCACAACGCGCTGACAGCATTTCTAGCCGTTGTCGGCGCTCAGCCAGTCGAGCAGCAGCTCGTTCAGCCGGTCCGGCGCGTCCAGCGGCACCCAGTGACTCGCGTCCGGGATCTCCACGTAACACCACGGCCCGGCAACGCACTCACCGGACTGGCGCATCCGCTCGCCGTCCAGGTAGTGGTCCCGGGTGGACCAGATGCCGAGCGTCGGCGCGGTGACCGGCGGCAGGTCCAGCCGCTGCCCCGGCATCCGCGGCGCGAGGTTGGCCCGGTACCAGTTCAGCGACGCGGTCAGCGCGCCCGGCCGGGACAGGTCGGCGATATATCGCTCGATATCCCCATCACCGCGGGTCAGCGTGCGGAACAGCGCCCAGTCGTCCGCCTGCAGCGACGCCTCGGCGATCCCCTCGAACTGAAAAAACAGCTGATACCAGGCCATTTCGCGCTGGCGCAGGGTCTGCGGCGCGAGCGGGTGGGGCACCGACACCACCGCTAGGCGGCGGACCCGGCCCGGCTGGAACATCGCGGTGAGCCAGGCCACCGCGGCCCCCCAGTCGTGTCCCACGACATGCGCCGCCTCGATACCGAGCTCGTCCATCAGCCCAGTCACGTCGGCAACGGCGTTAAGCAGGGAATATGCGGCCACGCCGTCCGGGCGGTCAGACTGGCCGAAGCCGCGCATGTCCGGGACCACCACCCGGAAGCCGTTGCCGGCCAGGAACGGGACCTGGTTGCGCCAGAGCTGGCCGGAATCCGGCCAGCCGTGGATGAGCACCACCGGGCTGCCCTCGCCCTGCTCCGCCACGTGCAGCGAGATCCCGTTGACCTGCACCGGCCGGCCGTCGGCGGTCATGACAGGCTGGCCAGGACATCGGCCCGGGTCGGCCCGGGGATGACGACTTCCTCATGCTCAGCCGCCACCGCGGCGATCCGGTCGGCCAGCCCGGGCCGGGCCAGCACCTCCCCCGGCAGCGCGAACAGCCCGTAGACCTCCACGAACGCGCGGAACACGTCGGGGTCGTAGAGCATGGCCACGCTGAAATCGCGCATCCCGTCCATGCCCGGCCCCCGGGCCGGTGGCGCGGCGGGGCGGCCGGCCGCCGCGTCCAGTTGCGCCAGCCGGGCCTGGTCCAGCGCGACCGTGTTCTGGTACCACGGGGTGATCCGGGCCTGGGTCATCTCGTCGTGGGCCAGCGCCAGCGCCAGCGGATCCCCCAGGTGCTCGCCGACGACGTCGACGGTGCCCGCCGCGTGCATCAGGCCCAGCGTCATCCCCCGCCCGAGCGACGGATTGGTGCAGGCGATCGCATCCCCCACCGACAGCACTCCGGTCACCACCGGCGAGCCATCCTTTACATAACGCCGGCGCCGATCCAGCACACCGCCCATCGCAATGACGTTAGTGATCGGAACGCCGTCCAGCAGATGGGCATGCAGCGGGCACGCGGCCACCACCGCCTGCCAGTTGTCCGGATGGCGGATTTCCTTCAGGTCAGCGTCGTGGGTGGACACGAACACCGTCACCGACCAGGTATCGGCGTCGCCGGGCAGGGTCAGCAGCGAGAAGCACTCGAACGGGATGACCAACCCAGTCAGGAACGGCGGCGGCTCCACTCCGTCCTTGGACCGGAAATAACGCGTGTAGTAGATGAACCCGGAGTCTTCGGCTTCCTCGGCCGGTTCCCGGGCCCCGATGTCAGCCAGCCACCCGGGCAGCGGCGACCGCCGTCCCATGGCGTCGATGACCAGGTCGGCCGTCAGCTCGCTGCCATCGGCCAGCCGCACGCCGGTCACGTTCGGCACGCCGTCCGCCGCCTGCGCGCCGTTGAGCAGCCCGGTCGCGTGCGCGCCGCGGCGGATGTCCAGCTGCTCGGACGCGGCGCTGGCCACCGCGTACTCGATCACCGGGCGGCGGCCGGTCAGCGTGACGAACTTCTCGTCCCCGTCCCGCGGGCTGCGGTCGGTGATGAACGGCGGCATCAAGCTCAGCACGTCGAACCGCCTGGCCTGAGCGGCCACGAGCGCATCGTGCACCGCGGGCAGCCGCGCCGCGAACAACTGGCTGCCGGCGGGATGCAGATAGTGCGGCTGCCGGAACTGGGCCACCCCAGGCCGCTCCCAGTCCTGCCAGGCATCATCGGGTGACTTCGGGACCTGGACCGGGTCCCGCTCGACGACGGTGACATCGCAGCCCCGTCCGGCCAGCAGCATCCCGGTACTCAGCCCGGCGATCCCCCCGCCGAGCACAACGACTCTAGGCATCCCAACCCCCGGCGCGCCTGAACTCCGAGTCAGCATAGGCGTGGGGCCCGACCCTGGCTAGCACACCGCAGGGCTACCCGTCCTGGTCCTGGTGGGCCCGGGTCTGCAGCAGGGCGGCCCGGAGTGCGTCGCGTTCGGCTTCCAGTTCCCGCACCCGCATCTCCAGGTCAAGGATCCGGCGGATGGCGGGCAGGGTCATCCCTTCGTCCGCCAGTCGCACCACGTACTGGACGACGGTGATCTCGTTGCGGGTGTACCGGCGCTGCCCGCCGCTTGACCGGGACGGCTCAACCACGCCGAGCTTGTCCAGCCGGCGCAGGAACGCCTGCTGAATTTCGAGCATGGCGGACACCTGCCCGACCGTGAACAGCGGCAGGTTCTCGTCATCAAGCGGCAGCGATGGCATAGCTAGCTCCCTATACAACCGCATCATGATGCCGCCGGGCCCGGACAGGCTGGCTGTCCGGGCCCGGCGGGCGGAACTACTGGGTCAGGTCGGGCCCACGCGGGGCCGTCACTGACCTATGCGGTTCGCTGATCAGGCGGTGAGGCCCTTCGGCTCGCCAGCCTGGATCTCCACCTTGCGCGGCTTGGCCGCCTCAGCCAGCGGCACCCGGACGGTCAGCACACCGTCCTGGTAGCCCGCCTCTACCTTGGCCGGGTCAGCCGCGTCACCGAGCCGGACCCGGCGCGAGAACGTGCCGGTGATGCGCTCCCGGACAACCGCCTTCTCGCCCTCGGTGTGCTCCTCGGTCCGCTTGGCGCCGACGGTCAGCACGCCACGGTCCACCGTGACGTCGATGCTGGCAGGGTCGATGCCCGGCAGGTCAAAGCGCAGCACCAGGCCGTCCTCGGTGCGCACAGCGTCCATCGGCATGGCCGAGGCACTGCGCCAGGCCGGGCCGAACGCGCGGTCGATAATCCGGTCGAAGTCCCTGGTGAAGGGGTCAAACGTGGTCAGCAGCATGGTCGCCTCCAGGTGATAACTGCTCGTCTCACCCACAGGAAACCTATAACTTCAGTTGCATATTCCTTCGACGCGAGAAATTAGCTAACTCGCTCGATGATGGTGGCGTTGGCCTGCCCGCCGCCCTCGCACATCGTCTGCAGCCCGTACCGGCCACCGGTCCGCTCCAGCTCGTGCACCAGCTTGGTGGCCAGGATGGCGCCGGTGGCGCCCAGCGGGTGCCCGAGGGCGATGGCGCCGCCGTTCGGGTTGGCCCGCTCCAGCGAGGCGCCGGTCTCCGCGGACCAGGCCAGCAGCACCGGGGCGAACGCCTCGTTGACCTCGAACACGTCGATGTCGTCCACGCCCAGCCCGGCCCGGGCCAGCACCTGCTCGGTGGCGGGCATCACCCCGGTCAGCATGTACACCGGGTCGCTGCCGGTCACGGCCAGCGCGGTGATGCGGGCCCGCGGGGTGAGCCCGTGCCGCTCGACGGCCGCCGGTGACGCGATGAGCAGGGCGGCCGCGCCATCAGAGATCTGCGAGGCGGCCGCCGCGGTGACCGCCCAGCCGTCGCGGAGCGGCTTCAGCTCGGCCATCTTCTCCAGCGAGGTGTCCCGGCGCGGTCCCTCATCCGCGGCCACCCCGGCCACCGGGGCGATCTCACGGTCGAACCGGCCCTCGTCGATGGCGCGGACCGCGCGCTGGTGGCTCTGCAGCGCGAACTCCTCGAGCTGACGGCGGCTCAGCCCCCACTTCTCGCAGACCATCTGGGCCCCGCGGAACTGGGAGATCTCCTGGGTGCCGTACCGCTCCTGCCAGCCCTGCCCGAACGGCAGCGCCATGCCCTTCTCCATCGGCAGGCCCACCGACGTGCCCATCGGCACCTGGCTCATGCTCTCCACGCCGGCCGCCACGACCAGGTCCTGGGTGCCCGACAGCACACCCTGCGCGGCGAAGTGCACGGCCTGCTGCGAGGATCCGCACTGCCGGTCGATGGTGACCCCGGGCACGCTTTCCGGCAGCCCAGCCGACAGCCACGCGGTCCGGGAGATGTCGATGGCCTGCGGGCCGATCTGGGACACGCACCCCATGATCACGTCCTCGACCGCGGCCGGGTCCACCCCGGTGCGCCCAATGAGCTCGCGCAGCACGTGCGCGGCCAGGTCGGCCGGGTGCACCGCGGACAGGCCGCCGTTGCGCTTGCCTACCGGGGTCCGTACCGCGTCAACGATGTATGCCTCAGCCACGACGTCCTCCAGCATGTTCGCGGGCCGGCCGGGGTAGCTGTCTCCGCACTCCGGCCTACTGACAAGTAGGTTACCTGGCCGGCCGCGGATCATCCGGTGTGCATGTTGGCCACGGAATCGCCGTGCTCAGCTAGCGCAGTCGCTACTATCCGTGATGAGTGATTACTGTCCGCATCCAACGGGGAAGCCGGGGGCACCCAACCATGGGCAGCACCAATGACGCGGTAGGCCTGGTCAGCATCGGCCAGCTGGCCAAGGCGGCCGGGGTGAGCAGCCGCACCATCCGCTACTACGAGGAACTGGGCATCCTGCCGGAACCGCAGCGCACCCAGGGCGGCACCCGCAAGTATCCGCGCGAGTATTGCGGCTACATCGAGACCGCGCTGGCCCTCAAGGACCTCGGGTTCCGGCTCGAAGAGGTCAAGCCGCTGGCCGGGCTGGCCCTGGGCCGCACCGTCGCCCCTGGCCAGCGGGCTAAGGCCGCCCAGCTCGTGGAAGACCGGATCCAGGCCCTGGACCGGCAGGTGGCCGTGCTGCGCAAGCTCCGCGACTGCGTGCACGACCCGGACGGCGCGGCCAGGCCGGTCCCGCTCGACTTGCGCCCCCAGGGTGACGCCCAGCCGGCCTTATGCTCGTAATGAGTGGCCGCCCGCAACTCCCCGAGCGGGCTGCCCAAGCGAGCTGCGGAGGCCCGGATGGCGCCTGGGATCATTCTGCTGGTGCTGATCGCCGCCCTGCTGGCGTTCAGCGTGTTCCGGGTGCGCCGCAAGATGGGCATGGGTGGCGCCACCGGCCGGATGTGGGCCGTCGCCATCGTCGGCATCGCGCTCGGCATCCTCGTGCTCTGGGTGTTCCAGACGCAGAGTTGATCTGGGGGACAACCCCCTGGACCCTTACCCGCCGCCGCTTCGGTGCGATGGACCTAGTCGCGCCGGATGGGCATCTCGAACCAGACGGCCTTGCCGTCCGGGGTGGGCCGGGAGCCCCACCGGGTAGCCAGCTGGTCAACCAGGTACAGCCCGCGGCCGCCCTCGTCGGTCTCCCCCGCGCTGCGGATCCGGGGCAGCCGCATGTCGTTGTCGAAGACTTCCACCCAGACCGCGTCGCGGCCCCGGCGCAGCCGCAGGCTGAACGTCTTGCTGGCCGCGGCCGGGCCGTCCTCGGCCAGCCCGGCCGGCGCCCAGCCGGCCATCAGCCCGGGCGTCGCCTGCGTCGCGGCGCCGGCCACTTCGAGGGCGAGCGAGTGCCGGGGCGCCCGTGCGGCAGCGGTGTGCAGCACCACGTTGGTCACTACCTCAGATACCAGCAGGCAGGTCAGGGCGACCTGCTCAGGATCCATGCCCCAGGACTGGAACGTCGCCTCGGCCAGCCGCCGGGCCTCCGACACCTTGATCGGCTCGGCCGGGAACGTGCCCTCCCACGAGGCCAGGTCGACCGGGGAGGTGCGGATCGCGACGATGGCCATGTCGTCGTCGATATCCCCGGGCACCGCATCCTGGGCGGCCTGGGCGATCTCCTCCACGTCGCCGTGTGCCGCCCGGCGCACCGCCTGGTGCAGCATCAGCCGGGCGTCGTCTTCCGAGTAGGTGCCGAGGCCGTCCGGGCGGTGCCGCCGGTCGGTGAGCCCGTCGGTGTAGAGCACCAGGGCCGAGCCGGCCGGCAGGTAGCGGGTCTCCTCCCGGTAGGTGGGCAGCCCGGGCAGGCCCTTGCCGCGCACGCCGAGCAGCACCCCCTTGTGCTCCATCTCCAGTTCGCCGACCTCGCCGCCTACCACGAGCAGCGGCGCGTCATGGCCCGCGTTGGAGAAGGACAAGGTGCGCGCCCACGCGTCGTAGACCAGGTAGGTGCAGCTCACCGTGGGCGGGTCCGGGCTGAGCGAGCCGTCCGGCCGCGCGCTGGCCGGGCCCAGCGAGCGGCACCAGTCATCGAGCTTGCGCAGGATCTCCGCGGGCGGCTTGTCGTCCTGGGCGAACGCCCGCAGCGCGGCCCGGAGCTGGCCCATCACGGCCGCGGCCCGGGCGCCGCGGCCTTCCACGTCCCCGATCACGATGCCGACCCGGCCCGCGGACAGCGGGATGATGTCGTACCAGTCGCCGCCCACCTGGGTCTGGATGCCCTGCCCGTGTGTCTCCAGCGGCTTGGCCGGCACGTAGCGGCAGGCCACGTCCAGGCCGTCCAGGGCGGGCAGACCCTGCGGCAGCAGGCTGGTCTGGAACGCGAGCGCGGTGCGCCGTTCCTCTTCGAACAGCAGCGCGTTGTCGATGGCCACCGCCACCCGGCTGGCCACGGCGCTGAGGAAATCCCGGTCGTCCGCGTCGTAGCACTGCTCGTGCCGCTTGGTCAGCCGGGACAGGGCCAGGCTCATACAGCCGAGCAGCTCACCGCGCACGACCAGCGGGGCAGCGACCATGGAGCACAGCCCCACGTCTTCGGCCGCGGCCAGGCTGTCCTCGCTCGGCGCCCGCTCGGGGATGTCCTGCAGGTTCTCCACCAGCACTGTGTCCGCATCGGTCATGGCCTGCTGGCAGGGGTGGCCGGTGGGGTAGCGGACCGGATCCCCCACCTTGGCCCAGCTGCCCGGCGGTGGCGTCCACCCGGCCGCGTTGGTCTGCACCCGGCGGATCAGCTTGTCCCCGTGGACCAGATCGATGACGCAATGATCGGCGAACTGCGGGACCAGCGTCTCGGCCACCTGCCGCAAGGTCATGGAGAGTTCTAGCGACCCGGAGAGCTGCTCGCCGATACGGTCCAGCAGCGCGATCCGGTCCCGCTCCCGGCGGCTGCTCCGCCGGCTGGCTTCCCGCGCGATGATCACGATGCCGTCGATCGACCCGGACGGGTGCCGCAGCGGCATCGCCTCGGCGCGGACGAACACCCGCGAGCCGTCCGCCCGGATGACCGCGAACGTGCCGTCGCCGTCGCGGCCACGCAGCACCTGCTGGGCCAGTTCGGCCGCCTTCCTGGCGTCGGCGCCGGTGAAAGCGAGGGTCAGCACCGGCTGGCCGAGCAGCTTCCCGTCGGCCGGGAAGCCGAACAGCCGGGTGGCGAACGGGTTCGCGTACAGCAGGTTGCCCAGCGGGTCGGTCACCACCAGCGCCGCCGACATCTGGCTGAGAATGGTGCCCGACGGCAGGTAAGACTCGTACGCGGGATCGGCCCAGTCAGTCACTGGCGCCGCCTTCACCGCCTGGTGACGAAGACGTGTGACGCCACCAGACGAGGCAACTCCGCTGTGACACTGCCGACCCTGTCCTCACTGGTCACTTGCACACCGTCGTCGCTGACTGCGAGCGTGACCTCGCGTCCGGGTTGTATCCCGATCCGCTTGAGTTTAAGCATCAGCGAGGGGTCGCTCTGGACTTGTTCACTGATCCTGCGCACGGTGACCGGCGCGGCCAGGCTGTCCGCAACCGCGGTCATCGCCTCGGCCTTCTCCTGCCCAGCGGCTTCGGCCCGCTGCTGGGTGCCGGCCGGCACACCGAGCTCGTCCAGTCCCGGGATGATGTTGCCGTGCGGGCAGCACACCGGGTAGTCCAGCAACTGCACCAGCCGCCGCTCGACGTTCTCTGAGATCACGTGCTCCCAGCGGCACGCTTCGACGTGCACCTCTTCCCAGGGCAGCCCGATGACGCCGACCAGCAGGCACTCGGCCAGCCGGTGCTTGCGCATCACCCGCATGGCCAGCGTGCGCCCGGCATCGGTCAGCGCGAGCTGCCGGTCACCTTCGACCTTCAGCAGGCCGGCCCGCTCCA
Organism: Streptosporangiaceae bacterium; assembly: GCA_036567525.1. Lineage (GTDB taxonomy): Bacteria > Actinomycetota > Actinomycetes > Streptosporangiales > Streptosporangiaceae > RYN-230. Next base: position 11,474 of record DATCUG010000487.1, read on the forward strand.
TCCGGGCCACGGTCTGGCTGACCGTCGGCCCGCTCTGCGACAGCCGCTCGGCGATCCGGGCGCGCCGCGGGACGATGCCCTCCTCTTCCAGCTCGAAGACTGTCCGGAGGTACATCTCGGTGGTGTCGATGAGCCCATGCACCGTGCTGGCGACCTCCCTCCTCACCTGATGCTACGGCGACAAACGTGCTACTTCCCACGTGTGGCCGCTGCGCCGGTAGCGGATCCGGTCGTGCATCCGGTTGGGCTGGCCCTGCCAGAACTCCATCATGTCCGGCTGCATCCGGTAGCCGCCCCAGAAGTCGGGCATCGGCACCGGCGTTCCGTCCGGCCAGCGCTCTTCCAGTTCCCGGTAGCGCTCCTCCAGTTCGGCCCGGGACGACAGCACCGAGGACTGCCTGCTGGCCCAGGCGGCCAGCTGCGAGCCGCGTGGCCGGGAGTGGAAGTACGGCTCGCTCTCGCTGACCGACAGCGCGGTCACCGTGCCTTCGACGATCACCTGCCGCTGGATCGGGTACCACGGGAACAGCAGGCAGGCCTGGGGCTGCTCGGCCAGCTGGCGGCCCTTGGTCGAGGTGCGGTTGGTGTAGAAGACGAAGCCGGCCGGCCCGTGCTCCTTGAGCAGCACGGTGCGGGCCCGGGGCTGGCCGCTGGCGGACACGGTGGCCAGCACCATCGCGGTCGGTTCGGGCAGCCCGGCGTCCAGCACGGCCGCCAGCCACGCCTCGAACAGGTCGAGCGGGCTGGCTGGGACGGTGGCTTCATCAAGGTCATGCCGCGCCAGCGGCGGATGAGTGAACGGTTCCACGGGAATGATCCTCACACAGGGTGAGCACTGCCCGTGGCCGTCCCCGGGCCGTGGCAGTCAGGTGGCCGTGACCGCAACGGGCAGCGTGGCATGTGTCACGATGCGAACTCATAGCGGAATATGGTTCGGTCAGGGTTGACTTAACCGGAATGACCCCCCCGGTGGCCGCCCGGCGGCGTCGGCGCGGGGCGTGCCACCACCCAGGCACGAACTCCACACGGCTCACGAGGACACGGAGGTCCGCCTAATGTCCGATTTCGTACCTGGGCTGGAAGGCGTAGTGGCCTTCGAGACGTCCATCGCAGAACCCGACCGTGAGGGTGGCGCGCTGCGCTACCGGGGAGTCGATATTGAGGATCTGGTCGGCCACGTGTCCTTCGGGCACGTGTGGGGCCTGCTGGTGGACAACGAGTTCGCCCCCGGGCTGCCGCCGGCCGAGCCGTACCCGATCCCGGTGCACTCCGGCGACATCCGGGTGGACGTGCAGAGCGCGCTGGCCATGCTGGCCCCGGCCTGGGGCATGCACCAGCTGCTCGACATCGATGACAAGCAGGCCCGGGACGACCTGGCCCGCGCGTGCGTGGTGGCGCTGTCCTTCGTGGCCCAGTCCGCCCGCGGCCAGGGACAGTCTCCGGTCCCCCAGCACCGGGTGGACGAGGCGCGCAACATCGTCGAGCGGTTCATGATCCGCTGGCGCGGCGAGCCGGACCCCCGGCATGTCAAGGCGGTCGATGCGTACTGGACCTCGGCCGCCGAGCACGGCATGAACGCGTCCACGTTCACCGCGCGGGTCATCGCGTCCACCGGCGCCGACGTGGCCGCCGCCCTGTCCGGCGCGGTCGGTGCGATGTCCGGGCCGCTGCACGGCGGCGCCCCGGCCCGGGTGCTGTCGATGATCGAGGAGGTCGAGAAGACCGGGGACGCGGTCAAGTACGTCAAGTCCGCGCTGGACCGCGGTGACCGGCTGATGGGCTTCGGGCACCGGGTGTACCGGGCCGAGGATCCGCGGGCCCGGGTGCTGCGCCGGACCGCGCGCGATCTGGGCGCCCCCCGGTACGAGGTGGCGGTGGCCCTGGAGGACGCGGCCCTGGCCGAGCTGCACGCCCGCCGGCCAGACCGCGTGCTGGCCACCAACGTGGAGTTCTGGGCGGCCATCGTGCTGGACTTCGCCGAGGTCCCGGCGCACATGTTCACTTCCATGTTCACCTGCGCCCGGACCGCGGGCTGGGCCGCGCACATCCTGGAGCAGAAGCAGACCGGCCGGCTGGTCCGGCCGAGCGCCCGCTACGTGGGCCCGGCGTCCCGCCCGGTCAGCAGCGTGCCCGGCGCGGATCAGGTGTTTGACGAGGTCTGAGCTAAGCCGGCCGGCCAGGCCTGCACCTGGCCGGCCTGACCCCGTCCGCGGCGGCTCGCCGCCGCTCGACGCGAAGCGGCGATCGGGGGTTCCAGGGGGTCGTCCCCCCGGGCTGGCACCGTAGGCTTGGCGAGTGACCGATATCGTCATCCCCGCTGACATCCGGCCCGCCGACGGGCGCTTCGCCTGTGGTCCGTCCAAGGTCCGCCCGGAGCAGCTCGCCGCGCTCGCCGCGTCCGGCACCACGTACCTAGGTACCTCGCACCGGCAGGCCCCGGTCCGGTCGCTGGTCCGGCGGGTCCGCGACGGCCTGGCCGAGCTGTTCCAGGTGCCTGACGGCTACCAGGTCGTGCTGGGCAACGGCGGCACCACCGCGTTCTGGGACATCGCCGCGTTCGGCCTGGTCCAGGAGAAGTCGCTGCACCTGGCGTTCGGTGAGTTCTCAGCCAAGTTCAGCAAAGTGACCAAGGCCGCACCGTGGCTGGCCGACCCGTCTGTCATCTCGGCGGATCCCGGCACGCACCCGGCGCCGCGGGCCGAGGCCGGCGTGGACACGTACGCGCTGACCCACAACGAGACCTCCACCGGCGTGGCCATGCCGGTCCGCCGGGTCCCGGGGGCCCATCCGGACGCGCTGGTCATCGTGGACGCAACCAGCGGGGCGGGCGGCCTGCCGGTCGACGTCAGCGAGTGCGACGTGTACTACTTCGGCCCGCAGAAGTGCTTCGGCTCGGATGGCGGGCTCTGGCTGGCGCTGATGTCCCCGGCCGCGCTGGACCGCGCGGCCCGGATCGCGGCCAGCGGCCGGTACATCCCGGCGTTCTTCTCCCTGCCGGTCGCCATCGAGAACTCGGCCAAGGGGCAGACCTACAACACGCCGTCGGTGGCCACCTTGCTGCTGCTGGCCGAGCAGCTCGACTGGCTGCTCAGCCAGGGCGGGCTGAGCTGGGCGGTGCAGCGGACCGCGGACACCTCGTCCCGGCTGTACACCTGGGCGGAGAAAGCGCCGTACGCCACCCCGTTCGTGGCCGATCCGGCACAGCGGTCCCAGGTGGTGGGCACCATCGACTTCGCCGCTGACGTGGACGCGGCGACCGTAGCGGCCACGCTGCGGGCCAACGGCATCGTGGACACCGAGCCGTACCGGGCGCTGGGCCGCAACCAGCTGCGGATCGGCATGTTCCCCGCGGTGGACCCGGCCGACGTCGAGGCCCTGACCACCTGCATCGATTACGTCGTCGAGCGGTTGTAACCCACGGTCAGTGCAGGATCGCGCCGATGAGCGCCCCGGCCACCAGGACGATCAGCACCGTGGGCAGCAGCCACCGGTTTGTGCGGATCACAGCACGCAGCCTATGCCAAGGTCAGGACTCGGGTGCGGGCACGACCGCGGCACGCAGCGGCCAGCTGGCCAGCGTCTCGTGCCGGGGCTGGCGGGTCGGCACCGCGCCGGGCGCCATGTCGTCGTGCCGGCCCGGCAGGAGACTGCGGATCAGGTAGATCTCCTGGGCAAGCCACGGGCTGCCGGTGTACCCGGAGAGGCCCGCCACCAGGTCCCGCGCGTCCACCGGGGCCCGGCACCGGGCCAGCGTGAGATGTGGCTGGAACCGCCTGCCCTCCTCGGCCGGCGGCGCGCCGGCCCGCCGTGCGCCGGCCGCCACCGAATCCGCCAGCGCGCCCAGCGCCCGCCGGTCCCCGTGCACGCCGGTCCACAGCACCCGGGCCCGCGCCGCGCCGGGGAACGCGCCCGCCCCGCCCAGCGCCAGGGAAAGCGTCGCATGCCGGGCGGCGGCCCGCTCCAGCCGTGGCGTCAGCCGGGTCACCACGGTCTCATTGACCTCACCGAGAAACGCCAGCGTGAGATGCCACGCCTCGCGACGCGTCCAGCGCAGACCCGGCCAGGCCGCACGGAGCGGTGCGACTGCCCCCTCCAGTTCGCCGGTCACCTCATCCGGGACAGCCACCGCGACGAACAACCGCATAGGTCATTGGTAGCATCTCCCGCCCCCGGACGGGATCAGGCAACCATCCGGGCTAGCTCCCGCGGGCGAACCGCCTGCCGCACGGCCACCCCGCGGCGCCGGGCCAGCAACGCGCCGACGACGGCGGCGGCCACAGCCGAGATGACCCCGCCCGCCAGCAGGCTCATCCGCGGGCCGAACTGCTCGCCCACCCAGCCGACCAGCGGCGAGCCGAACGGGGCACCGCCGAGGAAGACGAGCAGGTAGATGCCCATCACCCGGCCGCGCATGTGCTGCGCTGAGTTGAGCTGGACCACCGAGTTGGCCGCCGTGCTGAGCGTGAGCACGGCCAGCCCGGTCGGCACCAGCATGGCCAGGAAGAGCCAGAACGACGGCATCAAGGCGGTGATCACTTCGAACGCCCCGAACGCGAACGCGGAGATCACCAGCAGCCGAAGCCCGGGCTTGCCGCGGCGGGCGGCCAGCAGCGCGCCGCCCAGCGCGCCGGCCGCGTACACCGCCGAGGAGATGCCGAACGCGGTGGCCCCGGTGTGGAACACCTGCCGGGACATCAGCGCGTTAGTCACCTGGAAGTTCATCCCGAACGTGGCCACGAAGAAGATCAGGATCATCGGCATCAGCAGGACCGGCGTGGACCACACGTAGTGCAGCCCTTCACGGAGCTGGCCCTTGGCTCGTGGCACCGGCTTGGCCGGGTGCAGTTCGCCGGACCGCATCAGCTTGAGGCCGATGAGCACCGCGCCATACGACGCCGCGTTGAGAAAGAACGCAACCGGGGTGCCGACCGCGCCGATGATCAGCCCGGCGGCGGCTGGCCCGGCAATCCGCGCCAGGTTAAAGATGGCACTGTTCAAGGCAATGGCGTTCGGCATATCGGTCTGGCCCACCATCTCGGTCACGAAGGCCTGCCTGGTGGGGTTGTCCACCAGAGTGGCCAGGCCGAGGCCGAACGCGAGCGCGTAGACCTGCCAGATGCGGACCGCGCCGGTGATGGCCAGCAGGCCCAGGATGAAGGCCAGCAGGCCCATGGCCGACTGGGTGAACATCAGGATGCGCCGCTTGGGGTACCGGTCGGCGACCGCCCCGCCCCACGGGCTGACCAGCATGGGCAGGAACTGCAGCCCGGTCGCGATGCCCAGCGCGGTGCCGCTGCCGTGGGTGAGTTCGAGGACCAGCCAGTCCTGCGCCACCCGCTGCATCCAGGTGCCGCTGTTGGAGACGACCTGCCCGGTGGCGAACAGCCGGTAGTTGCGCGTGCCCAGCGACCGGAACGTGCGCAGCCGGGATCGCCCGTGGCTGGCGGGCTGGCTCAGGACTGGCTGAGCTTCTCCAGGATCGGGGCGGCCGCCCGGAGCGTCGCCCGTTCCTGCGGGCTCAGCTCGTTCAGCCGTTTCGCCAGCCAGGCGTCCCGGCGGCGGCGTGCCTTGACCACCAGTTCCCGGCCCGCTGGGGTCACCGTCAGCACCACCTGACGCCGGTCGGAAGCATGCGCGGTCCGCGTGACCAGCTGCCATTCCTCCAGCGCGGCGATGACGCGGGTCATCGATGGTGGCTGCACCCGCTCGTAGCTGGCCAGCTCGCCCGGGCTCATTGCGCCCTTCTTCTCCAGCGTCGCCAGCGCGGCGAACTGCGTATCCGACAGCACCGGCTCCACCTGCCCGGGGGCGGTCCGCTCGACGCGCAGCCGCCGGGCCAGCCGGCTCACCGAGATACGTAGTGCTGTGGCCAGGCCCGCGTCGGACCTGGTCGGTGTGGACGTCATTTTCATTAGCCTGAGTCATTACTTTTGCTAACGATATGCGGCGCCGGGGCATTCCGTCAAACCGTTAGCAAGGCGAACGGGTGGGCACCCCCAAAGGGGTGTGGGACAAGTACACCATGCGAACGAGCGGCTAGCCTGGACCAGTGACCAGGAAACTTCGGCCCGCGCCGCCGCCGCGGGAGGCGAACGACCAGCTGGTCACCGCGGTCATCACCGCGGCCTGGGTGATCGGCCTGATCAGCGTGCTGGTGTTGCGCGACCAGCTCGCCCCGAGCCAGCGCTGGTGGGTGTGGACCTGCGCGGTCGGCGTGTGCATGGGCCTGTTCGGCCTGTGGTACGTGCCCCGGCTGAAGCGATCCCGGGCCGGGGCGGCCGAGCGGCGCGCCCAGGCCCAGGGCCGCAGGCAGCCGGATGAGCAGGCCGGGCGGCCCGGGGCCTAGTTGTGCTCCAGCGACTCGAACACGGTCTCCTCGACCGACACGCCGGGCATGTCCACCAGGTCGTAGCCGAGTTCATCGATGACCGGGCGGAGCGGCTGTTCCGCTGACGGCGTGAAGACCGCCTCGGAGTGCGCGCCGCAGCCATGGTCGACGGACACGACCCGGCCGTCGTCCGGCGCGTAGGCGTTCGCGCAGACGCCGAACACCTGGCCGAGCGGGCCCGCCAGCCGGACGTAGAAGCCGCAGCTCGCGCACAGCCCGGGCGCGGCGTGCGCCAGCGGGGTCTTCGGCCCGTGCTCGCTGGTGTACCAGCGCAACGCGGTGTCATCCCGCCCGATGGCGGACAGCACCCGGGCCCGCAGCGGCACGGTGTCCGGGGCCGCGCTGGCCCTGGCCCCGGCGGCCAGGCGGGTGGCGGCGGTGGCGGCGGATGCGTCCGTGCCGTCGGCTGCGCCTGCTCCGTCCTCGCTATCCGCGGCGTCGGCCGTTTCGTCCTGGTCCTGACTCTCGTCGTCGTCGGTGCCGGCGGCGTCCAGGCCAGCTAGCTCTGCCCCGGGCACGGCCCAGCTGGACTCGCCCCAGTCGGTCAGCCCATCGTCCCCGTCCAGCGTGGCCATGGGGACCAGCCGCGCGTCGTCCGGTGCGGCGGGCAGCAGGTCACCAGGCCCGAGATCGCCGGGACGCAGCCGTTCCCGCCACGGCACCCAGTCCGGGGCCAGGATGGCCTCATCGCCGGGCAGCAGCAGGCTCTCGCTGACCGTGACGTGCTTGGACCGGGAGGCCCGGGCCACGGTGACGGCCCAGCACCAGCCCCGGTAGGCCGGATCCAGGCTGCGGAACAGGTGCGTCACTACGCGATCACCGTCCGCTGTCATGGCCAGGTGCTCGCCAACCCCGGCCGGACCCGCCATCTCTTCGGCGGCGGCTCGTGCCAGGTCGACGGCCTGCGCACAGGTCTCGTCCGGCTCCTTGGTCCTTCCGCGCAGTGGGCTCACGGTGAGCAATTCTCCCCCATCCACGCACCGCCATGCGGCCAATATCACCTGGCCAGCCAGCCGCCGGCCCGGCGCGCGACATTGCCGCACTGAACAGGCAGAATGCGTGCGTTCACGGTTTGTCTACCTGCCTCGATGATATCCACGCAATGCCCTGGCCTGGCCGGCCCAGGACATATATCCCCGCCCGCTCTGGCAGCACCGGGCCAGCCGGCCGGCCCGCCTGATCGCGACACGAGCAGGAAGATCGCGCATGGTCAGGTCGCACCACGGGCTGTCATGGCAGAGACTTGGAGCATGGGAGTGTCCGGTGCGGGGCCGCGAGCCAGACGGGCGGCCCGTAGCTTCGCATCGGGCCTGGGCAGCGCCGGGCACGCGGGGGCCAGCACCGCCCGTGGCACGGAGCGGGTCATCCGCCGGCTGACCCGGGCGTCCGGGGCCGACCGGACCGGCCTGGACCGGCTGCTCGAACTCACCGCCGCGGGTGCCGCCGCGGACGCGTTCGTCGCGGTGGCGCTGGCTGGAACGCTGTTCTTCAGCACGTCGGTGGACCAGGCCCGCGGCCGGATCGCGCTGACCCTGCTGATCACCATGGCCCCGTTCGCCGTGCTGGCCCCGGTCATCGGGCCGATGCTCGACCGGGTGCGGGATGGCCGCCGCTACATCATGCTGGGCACCCTGCTGGCCCGTGGCCTGCTCTGCTGGGGGATGGCCGGGGCGGCCCAGCACAACGACACCGTCACGCTGCTGCCGGCCGCGTTCGGCGTGCTCGTGCTGCAGAAGGCGTACGGCGTGACCCGCAGTGCGGTTACCCCGCGGCTGCTCCCGGCCAAGATCACCCTGGTGTCGGCCAACGCGCGGATCTCGCTGGCCGCGCTGATCTCGTCGGCGGTGGGCGTGGGGGCCGCCGGGGCCGTCTCGTTGCTGGCTGGCGGCGGCTCGGACGGCGGCGCCTGGACACTGCGGGTAGGCACGGTGGTCTACCTGGCCGCGATCGCGCTCGGCATCCGGCTGCCGAACAGCGTCGATGAGGCGCCGGCCCAGGCCCCCGCCGCCGGCCCGCCCGGCGCGAGTCCGCACCAGGCCGGACCGCCTGGGGCGCATGGCGCCCATCCATACCGGCCCAGCGAGTACCCCACCGACCCGCATCCGGCCGGCCCGCGCCACCCGCACCCGGGCTACGCCCAGCCACACCATCCGTATCCGCATGACGGCGGTCCGCAGTCAGCTACCGCTGGACAGCCAGGCCACGGCCACCCCATCCCTCAGCCGAACGGCCAGTCCGGGGCCGGTCACCCCACCGCCCGCCGGGCGCCGAAGCGGGCCCGGTGGGCAACCACGTTGCGCAGCGTCGGCCCGATCGTCGGCGAGGCGATGCGCGGGAATGCGGCCCTTCGGGCGTTCTCCGGCTACATGATCTTCTTCCTGGCGTTCCTGCTCCGCACCGAGCACTTCGCCGGCACCCCGGACAAGGTCGCGCTGGCCGAGATGATCGCAGCCGCCGGGGCGGGTGGGTTCATCGGCACCGGGATCGGGGCCTTGCTACGCGCCCGGGCGCCGCACCTGATCATGTTCACGATGCTGGGCGTCTCGACCGTGGTCACCGCGGCCTGTGCCGTGTTCTTCGGGCTGTGGGCCGCGCTGATCGTGGCCCTGGTGGCCGCCTCCGGCCAGGTGCTGGCCAAGCTGGCGCTCGACTCGATCGTGCAGCGGGAGATCCCGGAAGAGGTCCGCTCTTCGACGCTGGCCGCGTCGGAGACCATCCACCAGCTGGCCTGGGTGGTTGGCGGCCTGGCCGGCCTGGCCATGTCGATCCCGAACAGCGGGGTCGCCGGGCTGGCCGTAGCCGCCGCCGGACTGGCCACCACAACCGTGCTGCTGATCCTGGGCCGGCGCCGCCGCATCCTGGCCGGCCGCCGGATGACCCCACACCCCGCCACCCGCTGAAAGGCGGTACGGGTGTTTCCGTACCGGCGAGGGTGGTCAGTGCAGAAGGTGGCGCAGGAGCAGGAGGATTACGCCGACGCCAATGGCGAGCTTGACCGCCAGTGCGGCACCGGCGACAGCGACGGTGATCAGCCAGCCTCGCCGTGTCCTGGGGGTGCGCCACCGGGTGCGCGTGAGACTGGGCCATCGCATGGCGAACCGCCTGGTCATGACGTGCCTCCTCACAGCCCGGCTGGCCCTGTCGCACGCGGTGGCTGGTTACCGGGCCGCGCAGCCCAATCCATGAGCTGGACGATGACGCCGTTGGGGTCGGTGACCTGGAAGAGGCGCTCTCCCCACTCCTCGACGGTCAGGGGCATGGTGATGACGACCCCCTCCGCGCGCAGCCGGGCCAGCTCGCCTTCCAGATCGTCGACGGTAAAGGCCAGGATCAGTCCGGTGGCGTGCTTGTCGCGCTGGTCGTCGGGCAGCACCTCCAGGCCCCGGCGGAGGAAGGCGACGTGCATCCCGGCGTCATCGCGGGTCAGCGACGCGAAGCCGTCGGCGGCCATCTCCTGGCGAAAACCGAAGTGCTCGGTGAGGAAGGCACTGGATGCACGGACATCCTCGACGTTCAGTGACACGGCGGAAGCGGTGATCTGCACTGGCTCTCCTCAGGACGAAGGTGGCGTATCCAGCCGCCTATACTATACGGCGTACTCTGTACAA
>DATCUG010000488.1:0-9322 GCA_036567525.1 Streptosporangiaceae bacterium
GGCATGGCTACTGGCTGCTGGCGCTGGCCGCGCTGCTGGCCGGCCTGTCCGCGATCAGCCAGCAGGCGCTGGCCAGTGCGACCGCCAACGCGGCTCTCCCGCTCACGCTGGCCGACCTGCCCGGGCTGCTCGCGCTGCCCACCCTGGTCGCGGGCGTGGCCAGCCTGCGCTCGCGGCGCGAAGCGGCGCGGCACCCGCTGGCCCAGCGCCGTGGCCGGCTCGGTGGCGCGCTGGCCCTGGCCGCCGACGCCTACGTGCTGGGCTGCGCGCTGTTCATCATCTGCTGGATCACCGTGTTCAGCGCCGCGTATACGCACTCCGGCGACGACCCGGCCATGTTCGCCGGCGAACTCGTCCACCCGCTGGCCGACCTGCTGGTGCTGGGCGGCCTGCTGCCGCTCGCGGTAGCCGCCGGGCGGCGCGGCGTGGCCCCGCTGATCGCGCTGCTGCTGATCACGCTGAGCGACGCGTTCGCGGTGAGCGGGCGGGTCAGCAGCGGGCACCCGGGCACCGCGGCCCAGTTGCTGCTGATCGCCGGGCTGTGCGTGCTGGGCAGTGCGCCGTGGCTGGACGCCCGGGATGCCGGGCACCCGGAAGCCCGCCAGTTCCCGGCGGCCGGGCTGCATGCCACCACGGCTATCGCCGCCGTGGCGGCCGCGCTGGCCGCGCTGGTGGTGATCGGCGCGGGCCTGGCCGGCGGCCTGGTGGCCCGCCCGGTGCTGGCCCTGGCCGGCGGCACCGCGCTGCTCGCGCTCACCGGCCGGATCATGATCCTGGTGCACCGGGACAGCGTGCGGGCCCGGCTGTGGCACGAGTCCGGGCAGCAGTTCCGCGAGCTGGCCGACCGGACCAGCGATGCCGTGCTGGTCTGCGACTACTCCGGGCAGATCGGCTACGCCAGTCCCGCGGTGCGCGCGTTCGGCTACACGCCGGAGGCCCTCGAGGGGATGCTGCTGGCCGATCTGGTGCACCCGGAGGACCGGCCGGACGGGCTGCGCGCGGTGCGCGAGGCGGCCGGCGAGCCGGCCACCCAGATCCGGTACTCCTGCCGGATCCGGGCCGCCGACGGCACCTGGCGGTATGTGGAGGCGACCATATCCCGGCACCGCAGCCAGGGTGCGCCAGACCGGCTGCTGGTCACCGCGCGCGACGTCAGCGACCTGGTCGCGCTGCGCCGGCAGGTCGCGCAGCTCACCTACAACGACGGGCTGACCGGGCTGCCCAACCGGGCCTACCTGGAGGACCGGGCCCGGGAATCGCTCAGCCTGGGAGCCGGCGAGACGGCAGGCGAAGAGCCAGCCGCCGGGGTGGCGGAGGAGCCCGGGCTGGCCGGGGTCATCCTGGTCGACCTGGACGGCTTCACCGGGGTCAACGACATGGCCGGGCCGAGTGCGGGCGACCTGGTGCTGGCCCAGGTGGCGCGCAGGCTGCGCGCGGTCGTGCCGCCGCAGGCCACGGTGGCCCGCTGGGGCGGGGATGAGTTCGCCGTCCTGGTCACCGGGGCGGCCCGCGCAGAGGAAATCACCGAGCTGGCCGAGCGCATCCTGGCCAGCGTGGCCGCCGAGCCGTACCGGGCCGCCGACCGGGCCGTCTCACTGACGGCCAGCGTCGGGCTGGCGCTGGCCGACGGCAGCCCGGCCGGCTACGTCTGGCGCAACGCCGACGCCGCGGTGGCCAGGGCCAAGCAGGCCGGCGGCGGGCGGCTGGAGGTCTACGCGGCGCTGCCGCACGCCGACATGCGCCGCCGCCTGCAGCTCACCGAGCAGCTGAGCCAGGCCCTGGCCGACGGCGGGCTGGAACTGGAGTATCAGCCCATGGCCGACCTGGCCACCTCACGCATCATCGGGGTGACCGCGCTGCCGCGGTGGCGCCGCGACGGAATCGAGGTGCCACGCGCCGAGTTCCTCGACGTCGCGGAGGCCAGCCGGGTGATCGTCGAGCTGGGCGACTGGATGCTGCGCGAGTCGTGCGCCCGGGCGGCCGGCTGGTGGCGGAGCGGCTGGGAGGCCAGCGTCTGGCTGCGCTGCTCACCGGGGCAGGTCCAGGCGCCCCGGTTCACCGAATCGGTGCTGGAGGCGCTGGCCGCCAGTGGGCTGGCCCCGCAGGCGCTGATCCTGGAAGTCGGCTGGCCGATGCTGGCCGAAGGCGGTGCGGTGACGGCGCGCGGGCTCGGCCAGCTGCGGGAGCACGGCGTCCGGCTGGCCCTGGACGCGGCCAGCACCGACCTGGCCGCGCTGGACCGGCTCAGCCGGCTGCCGGTGGACATGATCAGGGTCGGCCCGGCCCTGGTGGCTGGCCTGGGCGTGCGGGCCGCGGCCGAAACGCTGATCCGGGCCATCGTCCGGGTCGGCCGGGACCTGGACATCGAGGTGGTCGCGGACGGGATCGAACGGGCCGAGCAGCGCGACCTGCTCACCGCGCTGGGCTGTCCGATCGGCATGGGCGCTTTCCTGGCCGGGCCGCTGCCACCGGGCAGCGTGCGGAGCCTGGCCACGGGCAGCGACCGGACCGGGAGGGAGCCCCCTTTCGGCGGCGCGATCTCGCCAGCTGAGACGAACGTGCTCTCAAGTTGACGTGAGCCCGGGTCTGGGCCAGAGTGATACCCGTGTCAAGGACCACCCTTCTCGTACTCATCAGGCGCGCGAGTAGCTGACTAAGCCGGCTGCCAGCGCGCTACCCTCGTCCGCCGTACGGCGTCGAGGGTTTTTTGTTGCCCGGCACTAACCACCGCAGACGAGGAAGCTTGCGATGACCGACCAGACGACCGCGGCTGCCCACGGTCCCGGGACCGGCCCATCCCGGAAGGGCAGCGGACCGTCACCACGTGACCTGGCCAACCGGGCCGCTGGCGCGTCCAGCGCGCCAGCTGCGGCACCGGCCGCCCCCGATCGGCGCTCCGCCCCGGGTCCAGCACAGCCGGACCCCGGGGGCCGCCCCCCCGAGCCAACACCGAGCCGGATGAGCGGGGCGGCGGCCCTGGTCGCGACGCTGGAGCGGCTCGGCGTGGACGTCGTGTTCGGCATCCCGGGCGGCGCCATCCTGCCGCTGTATGACCCGCTGTTCGACTCGCCCTCGGTCCGGCACATCCTGGTCCGGCACGAGCAGGGCGCCGGGCACGCGGCCACCGGGTACGCGCAGGTGACCGGGCGGCCCGGGGTGTGCATGGCCACCTCGGGACCGGGCGCCACCAACCTGGTCACCCCGCTGGCCGACGCGTACATGGACTCGGTGCCGGTGGTCGCGATCACCGGCCAGGTGTCGAGCAGCCTGATCGGCACGGACGGGTTCCAGGAAGCCGACATCTCCGGCATCACGCTGCCCGTCACCAAGCACAACTTCCTGGTCACCAACCCGGCCGACATCGCCCGCACGGTGGCCGAGGCGTTCCACGTGGCGTCCACCGGCCGGCCCGGCCCGGTGCTGGTGGACGTGGCCAAGGACGCGCTCCAGGCGACCACCGAGTTCCGCTGGCCGCCCACCTTCGACCTGCCCGGCTACCACCCGGTGACCCGGCCGCATTCGCGCCAGGTCCGGGAGGCGGCCCGGCTCATCACCCAGGCCAGCCGCCCGGTGCTGTACGTGGGCGGTGGCGTGCTCAAGGCGGGCGCCAGCCCGGCGCTGCTGGAACTGGCCGAGCTGACCGGCATCCCGGTGGTGACCACGCTGATGGCCCGGGGCGGCTTCCCCAGCAGCCACCGGCAGAACCTGGGCATGCCCGGCATGCACGGCACGGTGGCCGCGGTCGGCGCGCTGCAGAAGTCGGACCTGATCGTCGCGCTCGGCGCCCGCTTCGATGACCGGGTGACCGGGAAGCTGGACAGCTTCGCGCCCGGTGCCGCGGTGGTGCACGCGGACATCGACCCGGCGGAGATCTCCAAGAACCGGCGCGCGGACGTGCCCATCGTCGGTGACTGCCGCGAGGTGATTACCGAGCTGATCGCCGCGGTCGGCGCCGAGTACCAGGGCGGCCACCGCCCCGACCTGTCCGCCTGGTGGTCCCAGCTGGACGCCTGGCGCCGCACCTACCCACTCGGCTACGACCAGCCCACGGACGGCTCGCTGGCGCCGCAGTACGTGATCGAGCGGATCGGCGAGATCGCCGGCCCGGACGCGGTCTACGTGGCCGGGGTGGGCCAGCACCAGATGTGGGCGGCCCAGTTCATCGGGCACGAGCGGCCGGGCCACTGGCTCAATTCCGGTGGCCTCGGCACGATGGGCTACGCGGTGCCCGCGGCGATGGGGGCCAAGGTGGGCGCCCCGGCGTCGTGCGTGTGGGCCATCGACGGGGACGGCTGCTTCCAGATGACCAACCAGGAGCTGGCCACCTGCGCGGTGGAAGGCATCCCGGTCAAGATCGCCATCATCAACAACGGCAACCTCGGCATGGTCCGGCAGTGGCAGACGCTGTTCTACAACGAGCGGTATTCCAACACCGACCTGGACAAGGTGGCGCAGACCTATGACGAGGCGCTGAGCCGGGAGCAGGCCCCGCGCCGTGATCCGGCGGCGGGCGGCGGGACGCGCATCCCCGACTTCGTCAAGCTGGCCGAGGCCTACGGCTGCGCCGGCCTGCGCTGCGAGGACCGGGCCGGGGTGGACGCGGTGATCGAGGAAGCCATGAAGATCAACGACCGGCCGGTCGTGGTCGACTTCGTCGTGCACCGCGACGCCATGGTGTGGCCGATGGTGGCCGCCGGCACCAGCAACGACGACATCATCGTGGCCAGGAACATGGCCCCGGACTGGGATGTGACCGAATGAGCCAGGGACTGGCCCGGCTACGCGATCAGGAGCCCACTATGAACAGGCACACGCTGTCCGTGCTGGTGGAGAACAAGCCCGGCGTCCTGGTCCGGATCGCTGGCTTGTTCTCCCGGCGCGGGTTCAACATCGACTCGCTCGCGGTCGGGCCCACCGAGCACCCCGAGATCTCCCGGATGACGATCGTGGTGGACTGCGCGGATCACCCGCTGGAGCAGGTGACCAAGCAGCTGAACAAGCTCATCAACGTACTCAAGATCGTCGAGCTGGAGCCGGCCGCGTCGGTGCAGCGCGAGCTGCTGCTCATCAAGGTGCGCGCTGACCTGGAGAGCAGGTCGCGGGTGCTGGAGACCGTGACGCTGTTCCGTGCCAAGGTGGTCGACGTGGCCCAGGACGCGGTCACCGTCGAGGCGACCGGCAACCGGGACAAGCTGGATGCCCTGATCCGGGTGCTCGAGCCGTTCGGGATCAAGGAACTGGTCCAGTCCGGGATGGTCGCGCTCGGCCGCGGCGGCCGGTCGATCACCGACCGCGCGCTGCGCCCGGTGGACCGCGCGGCCCAGTAAGCAAGAAGCGACAGAAGGCAGGCAATGGCAGACATCTTCTACGACGACGGCGCCGACCTCAGCGTCATCCAGGGCAGGCACGTCGCCATCCTGGGATACGGCAGCCAGGGGCACGCGCACGCGCTGTCGCTGCGCGACTCTGGGGTGGACGTCCGGGTCGGGCTCCCCGATGGCTCGCGCAGCCGGGAGACCGCGGCCAACGAAGGCCTGCGGGTGCTCACCCCGCAGGACGCATGCGAAGAGGCCGACCTGATCATGGTCCTGGCCCCGGACCACGTGCAGCGCGCGCTGTACGCGGAGGCCATCGAGCCCAGCCTGGTAGATGGTGACGCGCTGTTCTTCGCGCACGGGCTGAACATCCGTTACCAGCTCATCCGGCCGCCGGCCGGGGTGGACGTGTGCATGGTCGCCCCCAAGGGTCCCGGTCACCTGGTGCGCCGCCAGTTCGCCGAGGGGCGCGGTGTGCCGGTCCTGGTGGCGGTGGCCCAGGACGCCACTGGGAACGCGTGGCCGCTCACCCTGGCCTACGCCAAGGCCATCGGCGGCACCCGGGCCGGCGCGCTGGTCACCACGTTCGCCGAGGAGACCGAGACCGATCTGTTCGGTGAGCAGGCGGTGCTCTGCGGCGGCGTCTCCGAGCTCATCAAGGCCGGGTTCGACACCCTGGTCGAGGCGGGCTACCAGCCGGAGATCGCCTACTTCGAGTGCCTGCACGAGATGAAGCTGATCGTCGACCTGATGTACGAGGGCGGCATCTCCAAGATGTACTGGTCGGTGTCGGACACCGCCGAATTCGGCGGCTACACCCGGGGCCCACGGCTGGTCGACGAGCGGAGCCGGGAGGAGATGCGGCAGATTCTGGCCGAGGTCCGCGACGGCACGTTCACCCGCGAGCTCATCGAGGAGTTCGACGCGGGCCGGCCGAACTTCCTCAAGCGCCGTGAGGCCTCCCGTGCCGACCAGATCGAGCAGGTCGGGGCCAAGCTACGGCCGCTGATGAGCTGGCTCGACCCGGGCGACGACGCGGGTTCCTGAACCGTTCGTCTTCGGGGGCCCGACTCTAGACTGAAGGCTCCGCTGACCGACCCGAGGGGCCACCGCCGTGCCTGCACCTGTCGTACTCGTCGCTGAGGAACTCTCGCCGGCCGCCGTCACCCAGCTCGAAGCCGATTTCGACGTCCGGCAGGTGGACGGCACGGATCGCCCCGCGCTGCTCGCCGCGCTGGCCACCGCCGATGCGATCATCGTGCGCAGCGCCACCAGGGTCGATGCCGAAGCGCTGGCCCACGCAGCCCGGCTCCGGGTGGTCGCCCGGGCCGGCGTCGGCCTGGACAACGTGGACGTCGACGCGGCCACCCGGGCCGGGGTGATGGTGGTGAACGCACCCACCTCGAACATCGTCAGCGCGGCCGAGCACGCGGTCGGCCTGCTGCTCGCGGTGGCCCGGAACGTGCCGCAGGCGGCGGCGTCGCTGCGCGACGGCCAGTGGCGCCGGTCCGCGTTCACCGGCGTGGAGCTGAACGGCAAAGTGGCCGGCATCCTCGGGCTGGGCCGGATCGGCCTGCTGGTCGCCGAGCGGCTGACCGCGTTCGGCATGCGGGTGATCGCCTACGACCCGTACGTCCCCGCGGCCCGGGCCGCCCAGGCCGGCGTGCGGCTGGCCAGCCTGGACGAACTG
Source organism: Streptosporangiaceae bacterium (assembly GCA_036567525.1). Lineage (GTDB taxonomy): Bacteria > Actinomycetota > Actinomycetes > Streptosporangiales > Streptosporangiaceae > RYN-230. The sequence continues at coordinate 7,006 of DATCUG010000488.1, forward strand.
CTGGCCGAGGCCGATTTCATCTCCGTGCACCTGCCCAAGAACGCGGAGACGGCCGGCCTGCTCGGGGACCGGGAGCTGCACCTGGTCAAGCCCACCGTGCGGATCGTGAACGCGGCCCGCGGCGGCATCGTGGACGAGCATGCGCTGGCGCTCGCGCTGAAGGAAGGCCGGGTGGCCGGGGCCGGCATCGACGTGTTCGCGGCCGAGCCCGCCACCGGCAACCCGCTGCTCGAGTTCCCGTCCGTGGTGGGCACCCCGCACCTGGGCGCCAGCACGTCCGAGGCGCAGGAGAAGGCGGGCACTCAGGTGGCCCGGTCGGTACGGCTCGCGCTGTCCGGCGAGTTCGTCCCGGATGCGGTCAACGTGCAGGGCGGCACGGTCCACGAGGACGTCAAGCCGGGGCTGCCGCTGGCCGAGAAACTGGGCCGGATCTTCACCGCGCTGGCCGGCGGGATGGCCGCCCGGATCGATGTGGAAGTGCGCGGCGAGATCGCCGCACACGACGTCCGGGTGCTCCAGCTGGCCGCGCTCAAGGGCGTGTTCGCCGACGTGGTGGAGGACCCGGTGACCTACGTGAACGCGCCGCTGCTGGCGGCCGACCGCGGGGTGGAGGTCAGCCTGGTCACCGAGGCGGAGAGCCCGGACTGGCGCAACCTGGTCACGCTGCGCGGCATCATGCCGGACGGCCAGGTGGTGTCGGTCAGCGGCACGCTCAGCGGGCGGCGCCAGCTGGAGAAGCTGGTCGAGGTCAACGGGTTCGACATGGAGATCGCGCCCGCCGAGCACATGGTCTTCCTTACCTACACCGACCGGCCCGGCGTGGTCGGCACGGTGGGCCAGATCCTGGGCAGCGAGGGCATCAACATCGCCGGCATGCAGGTGTGCCGGGACGCCCGCGGCGGGCATGCGCTCATCGTGCTGACCGTCGATTCGGCCATCCCGGCCATCGTGCTGGATGACATCGCGTCCACGATCGGTGCCGTGGTGGGCCGGACCGTGGACCTCGAAGAGCGCTAGGCGCCCCGGCCCGGCCGAGTGGATCTTTCTCAGCATGCGAGACGGATCCGGGGGCGCGGGCGACAACCGCGCGGCCAGGTACTAGGATGTCCAACAACATGCGGCGCTTCGTATCGATCTTTAGCGGCCGTAGCGGGGCCTGACAGGGCAGGCCGGCCACCCGCTGCGGGTTGTGGTGCTGGCCGTAAGTCCGCCCAGCGAATCTCATCCTGCGTACCGGCCCGCATGGCCGGCCAGGTGAGCAGCCAGCCTCGTCAGGAAGCCCAGGAGTCCCAGCCGTGTATGACATGTACCCGTGGAATCAGCCTGCCCCATCGCCGCGTCCCGCCCCGGCCGGGCCGGCCAGGCAAGCCCTGCAGGAGGCCCTGGACCGGCGGGATAACGGAGGAGCGTCACCGGCCGCGGACGACCAGTAAGGTACGCGCATGGCATCTTCTGCGATCAAGCTCGCGGTGATCGGCGGCGACGGCATCGGCCCGGAGGTCGTCGCCGAGGCGCTCAAAGTTCTCCAGGCGGCCAACGTTTCCCTGGACGCGACCAGCTACGATCTCGGCGCGCAGCGCTGGCACCGGACCGGGGAGACGCTGCCCGATCCGGTGCTGGCCGAGATCAGGACGGCGGACGCGATCCTGCTCGGCGCGGTCGGCGACCCCACCGTGCCGAGCGGCGTGCTCGAGCGCGGGCTGCTGCTCCGGCTCCGCTTCGAGCTGGACCACTACGTGAACCTGCGCCCGGTCCGGCTCTACCCCGGGGTGGCCACCCCGCTGGCCGGCGCGACGCCTGAGGCGATCAACATGCTGGTCGTCCGCGAGGGCACCGAGGGGCCGTACGCCGGGGCAGGCGGCGTGCTGCGCAAGGGCACCCCGGCGGAAGTGGCCACCCAGGAGAGCCTGAACACCGCGTTCGGCGTGCACCGGGTGGTCCGGTACGCGTTCGAGCGGGCCGCCGAGCGGCCGCGGCAGCAGCTCACCCTGGTGCACAAGACCAACGTGCTGGCCTACGCCGGGGATCTGTGGCAGCGGACGGTGGACGCGATGGCCAAGGACTTCCCCGGCATCGCGGTGGACTACTGCCACGTCGACGCGGCGTCCATGTTCTTCGTCACCCAGCCGGAACGCTTCGACGTGGTGGTGACCGACAACCTGTTCGGGGACATCCTGACCGACCTGGGTGCCGCGGTGGCCGGCGGCATCGGGATGGCGGCCAGCGGGAATATCAACCCCGAGCGGACCGCGCCGAGCATGTTCGAGCCGGTGCACGGCAGCGCGCCGGACATCGCGGGCAAGCAGCAGGCTGACCC
>DATCUG010000489.1:0-3662 GCA_036567525.1 Streptosporangiaceae bacterium
TAGATATGCCGCCAATCAGCCTGGTTCTGCGCCCAGTTCCCGAGCAGGCTCCCCTGGGGGTGAACGGTCTGCCCGATGAGCAGGAACCTCGTCCCGTCCCGCGGCACGAGGTAGACATAACCTTCCCGGTGCAAGACTCGCCAGCTATCGGGCACGGCGAGCGAAAAACCGGTCGAGTCGCGATACCTGTGGTAGCCAGCAGGCACGCGCGGCTGCCGCCGGGCACCTGGCTGCCGGGCATGCCGATGAGCGGCCAGGCCGGCGTGCCCGCCATGTGCCCTGGGTCCGGCCGAGCTTCCGGGCGACGCGATACGTCCTGCCCGGGCCGGAACCACCGATGGCTGAAGTGGCGCGGTAAGGGCGAGCAGTATTCCGGTGACCATCGTGAGCGCGGCGGTGAGGCCGATCAGCCGGAAAAGCCAGCGCCGGCTCGCTGGTGCTGTGCGGCTGGGTTGCTGGCTGGCCGGCGCAGGCAACTGCGGGCCTCGCTCCGGTTGCGGCCATTCCCGGGTCGTCCGCTTTCTTAGCGAGGTCAGCTGGAAGGTCAGGTCGGACGCCGGCTCGTGGCCAGCCAAGGGGGACGCTGCCTCCTGATAGCTCAGGTCCGGGGCCGGGGCGGCCCAGCCGGGTGAGGTCCAGGCCCGGGGCAGGGCGAGCGGTTCGGTGTGTGGGGCGTCACCGCCCCCGGCCACCTGGCGCAGCATGTCTGCCGCGGTGGCCGCGTCAAGCCGCAGTGCCGGATCCTTGCGCAGCAGGCCGCGGATCACTGGCCACAACGGCCCGCACCGGCGGGGCGGATCGGGGCTCTGCGTGGCTATCGCGGTCAGCGTGGCCAGGGCATTCCCCCGGTCGTACGGCGGGTGCCCTTCCACGACGGCATAGAGCGTGGCACCTAGGGACCACAGGTCCGCTTCGGGGCCGCCGCGCTCCCCCCGGGCCCGCTCCGGAGCGATGTAACACGGCGAGCCGAGGAGTACCCCCGTGGCGGTCACCTCAGGACTGTCCTGGGCACGCGCGATGCCAAAGTCGGCGAGAACAGCCCGGCCGTGACCGTCGACGAGCACATTGCCCGGCTTGACGTCGCGATGCAAGATGCCGAGCTGGTGCGCCGCGCGCAGCGCATCCAGCACCTGCAGCCCGGCGATCGCCGCTTGGCGGGGGGCCAGCGCCCCGTGCTCGCGCACGATGTCGCGCAGCGATCGGGCGGCGATCAGCTCCATCACGATCCATGGCCGGCTGCCGTCTTCGACGACGTCGTAGATCGTCACCACGTTCGGGTGGCTCAGCCGCGCCGCCGTACGTGCCTCACGCAGAGTGCGAACACGCATGGTCTCCTGGTCGGCTGGGTCTGCGCCCACGGGCGGCACGAACTCCTTCACCGCCACCTGTCTGGCCAGCAATCTGTCCTGGGCGAGCCAGACCATTCCCAATCCACCGCTGCCGAGCGGGGTCAGGAGACAATAGCGTCCAGCAAGGACCCGGCCAGCCATCAGTCACCACTGGTGACGGGCATACCCGCGAAGCCCGGATCAAACCTGTCCGGACCGATGAGTTGCCCGCCGCGCCGGAGCACCGCCGTAGACCCGTAGCGGCGGTAGGCTGAATTTGCTACCTGCTAGTAGCTAAGGGGGCGGTACCGGGGTACGGTCGTTCGGCGATGAACCTGACCGGCAGGAGCTGGCATGCGTGAATACAGCAGTCCCGCGGTAGTGGAGATCTCCCCGGCCGCGACCCTGGCCGATGTGGTCTTCGAGCGCGCGGAGCGTGAGCCGCAGGCGGTGGCGATCCGGCGCAAGGAGCCCGCGGCCGGCGGCGCCTGGCAGGACGTGACCACGGCCGAGTTCCGCGCCCACGTGTCCGCGCTGGCCAAGGGCCTGATGGCGGCGGGCATCAGCGCCGGGGACCGGGTCGCCCTGCTGTCCCGGACGCGGTACGAGTGGACGGTGGCCGACTACGCCATCTGGTCGGCGGGCGCGGTCACCGTGCCGATCTACGAGACCTCCTCCGCCGAGCAGGTGGAATGGATCCTCGGCGACTCGGGCACCCGGGCGCTCATCCTGGAGACCCCGGCCCACCTGCAGGCCAACCGTGAGGTGCTGAGCCGGCTGCCCAGCGTGGAACGTGTCTGGCTGATCGAGGGCCCGGATGCGGAGGGCCAGGCCACCCAGCTGGACGGCCTGGCCACGGATGGCGCTGGGGTCACCGACGACGAGCTGTCAGCGCGCCGCACCGGCCGGCAGGCCGCCGACCTGGCCACCATCATCTACACCTCGGGGACCACCGGCCGGCCCAAGGGCTGCCAGCTCAGCCACCAGAACCTGCTGGCCAACGTGCGGAACGCGATCGGTGGGCTGCCGGACATCTTCACCCAGCCGGGCCGCTCGGCGCTGCTGTTCCTGCCGCTGGCCCACTCCTTCGCCCGGATCATCCAGATCGGCTGCCTGGAGTCGGGCACCGTGCTCGGGCACACCGCCGACGTGGCCAACCTGGTCGCCGACCTCGGCTCGTTCCAGCCCACGTTCATCCTGGCCGTGCCGCGGGTGTTCGAGAAGGTCTACAACGGCGCCGAGCAGCAGGCCTCGGCCAGCGGGCTGAAGAGCCGGATCTTCAAGGCGGCGGCACAATCCGCGGTGGCCTGGAGCAAGACGCTGGACCTGGCCGGCCAGCCCGTCGCGGGCCAGCAGAACATGCGGCTGCGCGCCGGGCATGCGCTCTACGACCGGCTGGTCTACGCCAAGCTGCGCGCGGCCACCGGCGGCCGGGTGCGGTACGCGGTATCCGGCGGCGCCGCGCTCGGTGAGCGGCTCGGGCACTTCTTCCGCGGCGTCGGCATCACCGTGCTGGAGGGCTACGGGCTGACCGAGACCAGCCCGGTGATCAGTGCCAACCGGCCCGACCACAACAAGATCGGGACGGTCGGTCTACCCATCCCCTCGGTCACCGTGCGGATCGCCGACGACGGCGAGATCCTGACCGCCGGGCCGCACGTGTTCGGCGGCTACTGGCACAACGAGGCGGCCACCAAGGAGATGGTCGACCCGGACGGCTGGCTGCACACCGGCGACCTGGGCGAGCTCGACGAGGACGGCTACCTGCGGGTCACCGGGCGGAAGAAGGACATCATCGTCACCGCGGGCGGCAAGAACGTGGCCCCGGCCGTGCTGGAGGACCGGCTGCGCGCGCATCCGCTGGTCAGCCAGTGCATGGTGGTGGGCGACGGCCGGCCGTTCGTGGCCTGCCTGGTCACCCTGGACGAGGAAGCCATCGGCCCGTGGCAGGCCCGGCACCCGGACCTGGCCAGCGTCTCGCTGGCCGGGCTGGCCGAGGCACCCGAGCTGAACGCCGAGATCCAGTCGGCCGTGGACGAGGCCAACAAGGCGGTGTCCCGGGCCGAGTCGATCCGCCGGTTCCGGGTGCTCCCGGTCGACTTCACCGAGCAGAACGGCTACCTGACGCCGTCGCTCAAGGTCCGCCGGGGTGTGGTGGCCAAGGACTTCGCCGCGGACATCGACGCGCTCTACACCGGGCACAGCTAGCCAGCCAGGATCTGCTCCAGCCGCTGCGCCACCAGCTCCCAGCGCCACTCCCGGTCCACCCAGGCCAGGCCCTTCTCCCCCATGGCCCGGGCGCCCGCCGGGTCGGCCAGCAGCTGGCCGATCCGG
>DATCUG010000490.1:0-4220 GCA_036567525.1 Streptosporangiaceae bacterium
GGGCATGGCGAACTCGGCGGCCACTCCGGCGCAGGTCGAGCTGCTGGCCGAACGGGGCGCCGCCCAGTTGCTGTCCGGGCCACCGGCGGATACCGCCGAGGCGGTAGCCGGGCGGCTGCTGGCCATCCAGGGACAGGATCTGCGCGGCGCCCGGCTGGCCATCCGGGCCCGCAGCACCGCTCTGACCGCGGCGGATGTGGACGAGGCGCTGACTGTCCGGCGCACCCTGGTAACCGGCTGGCTGAACCGGGGCACGCTGCACCTGGTGCGCAGCGCGGACTACTGGCGGCTGCATCAGCTCACCACCCCGCCGCTGCATACCGGCTGCTTCCGGCGGCTCGGCCAGGAAGGCATCCAGCCGGATGAGGCGGATCGCGGTGTCGCCGTCATCGAGCGCGCGCTGGCTGCGGACGGCCCGCTCACCCGGGCTCAGCTGGGCGAGCGGCTGAGCGCGGCCGGGCTGCGCACCGCCGGGCAGGCGCTGGTGTACCTGCTGTTCCTGGCCGGGTTGCGCGGCATCTCGGTGCGTGGCCCGATGGCTGGCTCGGAGCAGGCTTTCGTGCTGGCCCGGGACTGGCTGGGCGCGCCGCCTGCTGTGGACCGGGATGCCGGGCTGGGCTGGCTGGCCCGCCGGTACCTGGCGGGCCACGGTCCGGCCGCCGACCGGGACCTGGCCAAGTGGTCCGGCCTTTCGCTGCGTGCCGCGCGGCGTGGGCTGGCCAGCATCGCGGCCGAGCTGGCCGAGCGGGCCGACGGCCTGGTCAGCCTGGCCCAGCCCCCTGGCGATGGGGTGTCAGCGGGACCGCCGGCCGACGACGGACTAGAGCGCGGCGTAGCAGGGGGCGGCGTACCGGGTGGCGGTGCGCCGGGGGGCGGTGCGCGGGGTGACGGCGCTACGCGTGGCGGTGCGTCCGGGGGCGGTGCGCCGGGGGGCAGTGCGCCGGGCGGGCTGCCGCCTGCGCGGCTGCTCGGCGCGTTCGACCCGGTGCTGCACGGCTGGCAGTCCCGCGACCCGGTGCTCGGCCGGCATGAGCGGGCCATCGTCCAGGGCGGCATGTTCCGCCCGTTCGCCATGGTGCGCGGCCGCGCCGTCGGCACCTGGGGCCTGCCCGGTGGCCGGGTCGTGCTGACTGAGCTGGAAGAGCTGACCGCCGCCGACCGAGCCGAGCTGGCGGCCGACGCGGCGGACGTGGCTCGCTTCCTGGGCCTCCCCCAGCCCATCCGCTGACCCAGCTCGTCTCGATTGATGCTTGCCGCCGGATACACGTCTCCGTATACTCGGTTACGGATATACGGGGGCGGAGACCTGGCGGAAGGACGGTGCACATGGCAGCCAAGCGGCGCAGGGTATCCAGCCCGCTGGCGCTGGCCGTCCTGGCCCAGCTGGCCGAGGGGCCGATGCACCCGTACGAGATAGCCGCCATGCTGCGCTCCCGAGGCAAGGAACACAGCATCAAACTGAACTACGGCTCGCTCTACACCGTGGTGGACAACCTGGCCAAACACGGCCTGATCGAGGCGGTCGAAGCACGACGTGAGGGCCGCCGCCCGGAACGAACCGTGTACCGGCTCACCGAGGCCGGCCAGGCCGAACTGGACGACTGGATGACCGAGCTACTGAGCGCGCCGGTGAAGGAGTACCCGCAGTTCGAGGCGGCGCTGTCGCTGCTCCCAGTGCTCGGTCCGGACCAGGTCCTGGACAGCCTGCGCCAGCGGGTGTCGATCTTGGAGAAGACCATCGACGATGAGCGGGCCCAGCTCACCGGCCTGCTCACGGTGCTGCCCCGGCTGGTGCTGCTGGAGACCGAGTACAGCCTGCGGATGCGGGAGGCCGAGCTGGACTGGGTACGCGGCCTGGTCGGCGAGCTGGAAGAAGGCTCGCTGCCCGGGCTGGCGGAATGGCGGAACTGGCACCGCACCGGGGATATGCCCACGTCGCTCGCCGAACTGTCCGAGGCGGCCGTCGCCGAGGCGATGTCCAGCGGGACCAGCCAGCCCGGCGACCAGCCGGCCACCGCGCCCGCCGGGAAGCCGGCCACCGAGCGCAGCGGGAAGCCGGCCGACGGGCCGGGAGAGGAGCCGCCCGGCTGACCCAGGAACGCAGACCGGCCCCCGGCCAGGTGCGGGAACACCGGACCAGGGGCCGCCCACGAACCGATCCCGCGGGAACGAGATCCGATCGGGTTGTAGCAGCTCAAGGATACTCACCGAGTTCCGCGCGGACCGGTTCGGCCAAACCGATCCAGCATGGAGGAACCCCAGATGAGTATCCAGGCGCAGGCGGCCGGCCGGGCCCGGCCCGCGCAGCCAACGGCGCTCGCCATCGAGGCCGCCGACCTCGTCAAGACCTACCCCAAGGGCATCCGGGCCCTGGATGGGCTGAGCTTCTCGGTCGCCGCGGGCACCGTGTTCGGCCTGCTCGGGCCGAACGGGGCAGGCAAGTCCACCACGGTGAAGATCCTGACTACGCTGGCCCAGGCCGATTCGGGCCAGGCGGCCGTCGCCGGGCTCGACGTGCGGACGCAGCCAGCGCAGGTCCGCCGGGTCATCGGCGTGGTCGCCCAGCAGTCTGGCAGCGACCCGGTCGCCACCGGCCGGGAGAACCTGCTGCTGTCCGGCCGGATCCAGGGCCTGCGCGGCCGCGCGCTGCACCAGCGGGCCGACGAGCTGCTCAGCCGGTTCGCGCTGGCTGACGCGGCCGGGCGGCAGGTGCGCACCTACTCCGGCGGCATGCGGCGCCGGCTCGACGTGGCGCTGGGCCTGATCCACCGGCCCGAGGTGCTGTTCCTGGATGAGCCCACGGCCGGGCTCGACCCGGAGTCCCGGTCGGCGATGTGGGACGAGATCGCCCGGCTGTCGGCCAGCGACGGGCTCACCATCCTGCTCACCACGCATTACCTGGAAGAAGCCGACCGGTTGGCCAGCCAGCTGGCCATCGTCGACCGCGGCCGGATCGTCGCGGCTGGCACCCCGGGCGAGCTCAAGGGACGGCTGCACGGCGACACCGTGCAGGTCGAACTGGCCGCGCCTGCGGGCCCCGATCAGCTGCACGCGGCGCTGGCCCGGGTCGCTGGCATCCGGGAGACCAGCCTGGCGGGCCGGACCGTGCACGCCCGCGCCGACGACGGCGCGACCGCCGTGCCCGCCCTGCTCGCCGCGCTGAACCAGGCCGGGATCGCGGTGCACGGCGTGACCGCCGCCCGCCCCTCGCTCGATGACGTGTACCTGCGGTTCACCGGGCGCCGCCTGGCTGACGCTGAACAACCCGCCGCCGAGCCAGCAACCGACCACGACCAGCCCGCAGCAGACGCCAGCCCGGACGGAGGAGCACGATGACCACCATCGCCGCGCACACCACCTGGATGACCCAGCGGCAGCTCAAGGCGATGCTGCGCCAGCCCGCCTACCTGGTCATCCTGGCCGTCCAGCCCGCCATCTGGCTGTTCCTGTTCGGCTCGCTGTTCCGCAAGGTGGCCGAGCTGCCTGGCTTCGGCGCCCCGTCCTACCTGGACTACCTGGTGCCTGGGGTGGTGGTGATGAGCGCCCTGTCCACCAGCATGTGGAGCGGCATGAGCGTGCTGGAGGAAATCGACCGCGGCATCATGGACCGCTTCCTGGTGCTGCCGCTGCGCCGCTCGGCCATCATCAACGCCTCGGTCGCCATGCAGGCCATCACCACCGTGCTGCAATCACTGATCATCGTCCTGCTCGGCCTGGCCGCGGGCGCACACTACGCCGGCGGCGGCCTGGGCCTGATCGTGCTGCTGGCCGCGTCGGTGCTGGTCGCGATGGTGTTCAGCGCCCTGTCCAACACGATCGGGATGCTGGCCCGGGAGCGGGAGACCATCATCGGCCTCAGCGTGTTCCTGCTGCTCCCGCTCACGTTCCTGTCCACCGCGTTCATGGCGCCCAACCTGATGCCGCACTGGATGCGGATCGTGGCCGACTGCAACCCGGTCAACTGGGCCCTGGAAGCTGGCCGGGCCGCGATGAGCGCCAGCCCGGACTGGGGCCGGGTGCTGGCCCAGGGCGGCGGCCTGCTGGCCCTGGCACTAGCCGTCACCGCCCTGTCCGTCCTCACCTTCCGCGCCTACCAAAAGTCCGTCTAATCCCACCAATCACACCCACCCCACACAAGGCTCCACCACCCCACGCCCAAGTTGATGATCATGGCCCGGGTAGTGCTCTAGTACCACCGACGCCATGATCACGAATCGCCG
>DATCUG010000491.1:0-5037 GCA_036567525.1 Streptosporangiaceae bacterium
TGGCTGGTCGCCCCGGTCCGGCCGAACGCCAAGGAGCGCTACCCGACCATCCCGATCGAGCGGTACGCCTGCTGGGTGCGCGACGACGGCTCCCCGTTCGACCCGTGGGTCCGGGTACACACCCGGATGGGCGCGCGGACCGGCCCGGCGCTGCCCCGCTCGATGCACATCACCGGCTCCCTCGCGGACTGGGAGTCGTGGACGGACATGCGGTTCCCGGACACCGGCGACTACGTGTTCCCGCGCGGGCTGGCCACCGTGCACATCGACCGGGCGGCCGGCACCGGCGACTACTGGGAGCCCAACTTGTGGCTCATCCACGAGGTCAAGCCGGAGCCCTGACGCCAGTGCCAGCGGACTACGCGAAGATCCGGGACGAGAACATCGCCCGGTACGGCTGGGACACGGCCGTGCTGGACCTGCTCGGGCACCTGTACAGCGAGCGTACCCACTTCATGTACGAGCTGATCCAGAACGCCGAGGACGCCGGCGCGACCGAACTGAGCTTCGAGCTGTTCCCGGACCGGCTGGAGGTCAGCCACGACGGCCGCCCGTTCACCGAGGACGACGTGCGCGGCATCTGCGGGGTGGCCCGGACCACCAAGTCGGCCGAGCTGACCACGATCGGCCAGTTCGGCATCGGCTTCAAGGCGGTGTACGCGTACACCCGGACGCCGCGCGTGTACAGCCCGGGCGAGCAGTTCCGGATCGACAACTACGTCCGCCCGGCCGCTATCGAGCCGCTGCCCGAAGACGGCCCCGGCACCCGGTTCGTGTTCCCGTTCGACCTGGACAGCGTCCCGGCCGGGGTGGCCGCGGCGGAGATCGGCGCCGCGCTGACCGCGCTCGACCCCGGCATCCTGCTGTTCCTGCGCAGCATCACCCGGATCCGGGCCGGCGGGGCCGGGGTCACCGGCTCGGTCATCGAGCGGCGCACCGAACCCGGCCCGGGCGCGCGCCGCCGGGTCCGGCTGGCCAAGGGCGGGCGCGGCACGGACTGGCTGGTCTGGTCCCGCCCGCTGGACCACCTCGGGCACGCCGGCCGCCAGGTCGAGGTCGCGTTCCGGGCGGACGGCGAGATCGTGGCCCAGGCCAGTTCTCCGCTCGTCGTCTACTTCCCGACCGAGAAAGAGACTTCCCTCGGCTTCCTGGTCCAGGGCCCATTCCGCACAACGCCAGCTCGGGACAATGTGCCCGAGCACGACCCGGCCAACCAGGCGCTGGTCGGCGAAATTGCCGTCCTGCTCACCGAGGTACTGGCGGACCTGCGGGCCGGCGGGCTGCTCACCGTGGCCGCGTTGCAGGCGCTGCCGTTGGACGCGGCCCGGTTCCCGGCCGGCTCGATGTTCCGCCCGCTGTTCGACACGGTGCGCGGCGCGCTGGCCGGGGGCGAGTTCATCCCGGCCGCCGACGGCGGGCACCACCGCCCGCGGGACGTGCGGCTGTGCGGCGAGCCGGAACTGCGTGACCTGCTCGGCCCCAGTCAGCTCGGCCAGCTATCCGGGGCTGGCCCCCTGCGGTGGTTCACCGACGCGGCCATCACCGAGACCGGGACGCCGCTGGTCTGGCACTACCTCCGCGACGAGATCGGCGTCGAGCTGCTCACCCCGGCTGACTTCTCCGCCCGGCTCAGCAGCGAGTTCCTGGCCGCGCAGACCGATGAGTGGATCACCCGGCTGTACGCGTTCCTCGATGGCTACCCGTCGCTGTCACGGCCGGGCGGCCCGGCCCGGGACAAGCCGATCATCCGGCTGGCCGACGGTAGCCAGGTGACCGCGTTCGGCCCGGCCGGTCAGCCGGCGGTGTATCTGCCCGGTCCGGCGTCGACCGGGCTGCGCACGGTGCGCCGCGCGATCGCCGACGAGCCCGCGGCCCGGCACTTCCTGACCGGGCTCGGCCTGGCCGAACCGGACCTGGTGGCCGAGGTGCTGGACAGCATCCTGCCCCGCTACGACGGCATCGACGTGGCTCAGCTCGACCCGGCCCAGCACGCCGCCGACCTGGAGTGCATCATGACGGCGCTGGACCAGGCGCCGGCGGGCAGCCGGTCACGGCTGCTTGACCAGCTCCAGCAGACCGCGTTCCTGGTCGGCGAGAACGCGGGCACTGGCGTTCAGAAAATGAAGCCCCCGGGGGAGCTGTACCAGCGCAGCCGGGAGCTGGAAGCCTACTTCGGCGGGAACCCGGACGCCTGGTTCGCGGCGGACGGGTACGGGCCGTGGCTGATGCAGCTGCGCGAGATGGGGGTGCGGGCGGAGGTGCGGCTGCGGGCCCGGGCGGCGGACCCGCTCGGGCACGTGGTGATCGCGGACGAGTTCGCCCGGCACGAGCGTGGGGTGGACGGGTTCGACCCGGGCGCGGAGCTGGACGGGCTGGAGTTCGCGCTGCGCCAGCCGGGGCATGCCCGGTCTGAGTACGTGTGGAACGTGCTGCTGGTGCCGCATCGTGAGCTGGCCGCCGGGGTAGTGGAGAAGTCGGTGCACGACGGGTTCCGGGATGCCAGCCGGGAGACGGTGCGGTCCGTGCTGGGCGCGGTGGCGGCCGGGGAAGCGTGGCTGCCGGGGCCGGACGGGCGGTTCCGCCGGCCGGGTGAGCTGTCGCTCGATGACCTGCCACCGGCCTACCGGCGGGACGAGACGCTGGCCCGGGCGCTGGGCATGAGCCAGCCCGCGGTGGCCGAGGCGGCCCGGCAGCTGGGCATCCCGCCGGACGTGCTGTGGGGGCTGAGCGCGCACCCGGACCTGGTCGCGCTGATCCAGCGCGAGCTGAAGAACCGGGGCCCGGCGCTCTAGCGTCACGTTCCCTGGCCGGGCCGGGTCAGAGAGGTGACACAGCGAGGAGTTAAGGGAGCAGAGCAATGGCAAGGATCGCGGTAGCGGGGGCGACCGGGCGGGTCGGCCGGCACGTGGTGGATGTGGCCGCGGCGGACGGGCATGACGTGGTGGCGATATCCCGGGCCAGCGGCGTGGACGTGATCACCGGGGAGGGCCTGGCGGCGGCGCTGGACGGGGTGGACGCCATCATCGACACGGCCACCTCGCCGTCGCCCGAGCAGGGGCCGGCCACCGAGTTCTTCACCACGGCGGCGCGGAACCTGCACGAGGCGGGCTCGCGGGCCGGGGCGCACCGGCTGGTGGTGGTGTCCATCATCGGCACCGACCGGTTCACCGGGGGCTACGGCGCGGCCAAGGTCGCGCACGAGCAGGCCGCGCTGGCCGGGCCGGTCCCGGCGCGGATCCTGCGCGCGGCGCAGTTCTTCGAGTTCGTGGACGTGCTCATGTCGTGGAGCAGGCAGGGCGACATGGTCTACCTGCCCAAGATGCGGACGCAGGCGGTCGCGGCCCGGACGGTGGCCGAGGCCCTGGTCGCGCAGGTGTTCGCGCCGGAACCGGCCGCCGGGGCGCCGATTCCAGAGATCGCCGGCCCGCGCGAGGAGTACCTGCCGGACATGGCGGCGCTGCTGGCCAGCCGGCGCGGCGACCCGGTGAAGGTCGAGGCGGTGGACAACCCGGCCGACCCGGACGACGCGCTGAACTCGGGCGGCGGCCTGCTGCCCAGCCCGCACGCCACGCTGGCCGGCCCGACGTTCACCGAGTGGCTGGACGCCACCGGGTAGCCTGGGGGCGGCTCGCAGGGAGCCGCCGGTCCGCGGGAAGGGCAGAGCCCGCCTGAGCAGGACCCCATGGATTTAGCAGCCAGCACTCCTCCTTTCGGCTTGCGACGCGGACCGCAGGCAGACGAAAGGAGTCGCAGTGCCGACCGTTTCGCTGCCCGACCGGGTCAGTTTCGAGCAGCTCCGCAACCAGGCCAAGGATCTGCGGCGGGCCGTGCGGGCCGGGGCGCCGGACGCGCTGGCCGAGGTCGCGGACCGGTATCCAGCCGGGCTGGCCGCCGCTCAGCCCGGCGCGTTCCCGCTCAGCGCGGCCCAGCTTGTGATCGCCCGCCGGTACGGGTTCGCCAGCTGGGCGCGGCTCAAGCAGCATTGCGCCCTGATCGAGCGGTACACCCGGTTCCCGCCCACCGATCCGGCTGCGCCGGCCAATCCGGCTGAGGCGGCTGCGCCGGCTGAGGCGGCTGGCGCGGGTCCCGGGTCGGGCGAGGACCTGGCCGACCGGTTCCTCCGGCTGGCCTGCCTGTGGTACGAGGACGACCAGCCCGCCCGCTGGGCGGCCGCCCGCGAGTTGCTGGCCGCCCACCCTGAGCTGACCCACGGGCAGGTGCACGCGGCCGCCGCGGCCGCCGACCGGGCCGCGCTGGCCAGCATCCTGGCCGCCGACCCTGGGGCGGCCCGCCGCGAGGGCGGCCCGTACCAGGCCGAGCCGCTGTACTACCTGGCCTACGCCCGGCACGATCCGCTGATCGCCGAGGACGCCGTGCTGGGCGCGGCCCGGCTGCTGCTGGCCGCCGGGGCGGACCCGAACGCCGGCTATCTGTGGCAGGGCCTGACCAGCCCATTCACCGTGCTGACTGGGGTGTTCGGCCACGGCGAGCTGGGGCCGGAGCGGCAGCCGCAGCATCCGTGCCTGGAGCCGCTGGCCCGGCTGCTGCTCACCGCGGGCGCGGACCCCAACGACGCGCAGGCGCTGTACAACCGGATGTTCGAGCCCGGTAACGATCACCTGGAACTGCTCTTCGAGTTCGGGCTGGGCCAGGACAGGGGTGGACCCTGGCTGGCCCGGTTCGGCGCGGACATCGGCACCCCGGCCAGCATGCTCCGTGGCCAGCTGGCCTGGGCCATCACGCACGGCATGACCGGCCGGATGCGGCTGCTGGCCGAACACGGGGTGGACGTCACCGCGCCGTTCGAGGACGGCCAGACACCCGCCGCGATGGCCCGCACGACCGGGCACCCCGACCTGGTCCCCGTCCTGATCGGGTACGGCGCGGCCGAGCCCAGCCTGCCGCCGCTCGACGATTTCGTGGCCGCGGCCCTGGCCGCCGACCCTGGGGCGGCCCGCCGCGAGGGCGGCCCGTACCAGGCCGAGCCGCTGTACTACCTGGCCTACGCCCGGCACGATCCGCTGATCGCCGAGGACG
>DATCUG010000492.1:0-10608 GCA_036567525.1 Streptosporangiaceae bacterium
CGGCGGGCGTACAGGCAGCCGAGGCTGTCATCGTGCTGGTGGCCAGCGTGCTGTCCGGGGTGGACACGGCGGCCGGCAAGTCGTATCAGCTCGGCAGCGGGATCGCGCTGACCATCATCGGGGTGGCCACCGCCGGGCTGCTGGCCTGGGTAGCCGTGGGCCTGTCCCGGGCGCGCCGGTGGACCCGCACGCCTGCCCTGCTGACCCAGCTGTTCACCGGGATCGTGGGCATCTACCTGATCCAGGGGGACCGGTACGAGTGGGGCGTGCCGTGCCTGGTGCTGGCGGCCGCCGGGTTCGCGGCGCTGCTCGTCCCGCCGAGCCTGCGTGCGCTGGGCGGCCAGCCCGCATCGCCCGGCCAGCCGCCCCGCTGACCTGGTCAGGGTCCGGGCCGGTCAGTCCTCCGCGGTCAGGCCGTCCCGGAGCTGGGCCAGCGTCCGGGCCAGCAGCCGGGACACGTGCATCTGGGAGATGCCGAGCTCGCTGGCGATCTGCGACTGGGTCATGTTGCCGAAGAAGCGCAGCAGCAGGATGCGCTTTTCCCGGCTCGGCAACTGCTCCAGCAGCGGCTTGAGCGATTCCCGGTACTCCACCCCCTCCAGGGCGTCATCCAGCATGCCGAGCGACTCGGCCACCGCGGGCGCGTCGTCGTCCCCGGAGTCCGGGGCATCCAGCGAGACGGTGGAGTAGGCGTTGGCCGACTCCAGGCCCTCCAGCACCTCTTCCTCGGTCATCTGCAGGTGTGCGGCGATCTCCGCGACGGTGGGCGCCCGGCCCTCCCGCTGGGCCAGGTCGCCGATGGCCTTGGTCAGCGCGAGCTTGAGCTCCTGCAGCCGCCGGGGCACCCAGACCGCCCAGCCCTTGTCCCGGAAGTGCCGCTTGATCTCGCCCACGATGGTGGGCGTGGCGTAGGTGGAGAACTCCACACCACGGGCCAGGTCGAACCGGTCGATGGATTTGATCAGGCCGATCGTGGCCACCTGGGTCAGGTCGTCGAGCCACTCGCCGCGGTTGCGGAACCGCCGGGCCAGGTACTCGACCAGCGGCAGGTGCAGCTCGACCAGCTCGCCGCGGATGCGCAGCCGCTCCGCGTCACCCTCGGGCAGCGCGGCCAGCCGCTCGAACAGTTCCCGGGCCCGGCCCCGGTCCGGGACCGCGTGCTGGATCCGTGCGGTGGTGGCCAGACCGGGGTCGGCGACCTGTACCTCGATATCGGCAGCCACCTCGGCCTCGATATCGTCAGTCACCCGAGCCTCCATCTTGCGTGGCACCCGGACCTCGATTTCCTCGGTCACCCGGACCTCGACAGCTCGCGGGTCTTCCGCAGCATGACCGTCAGCCGGTCGCCCGGGCCGGACCAGGCGTCCACGCTTCCCGCCAGCGCGGACAGCACTGTCCAGGCGAAGGTGTCCCGCGCGGGCAGCTGGGCCCGCTGACTGGGCACCGAGACCGCGATGGTCACGCTGTCCTCGGCCAGGGTGAAGTCGCAGTCCAGATCGGCCCCGGGGGTGGCCTGGCTGAGCAGCAGGCCGCACGCCTCGTCAACCGCGATACGCAGGTCCTCGATCTCGTCCAGGGTGAAGTCGAGGCGGGCCGCCAGGCCTGCGGTGGCCGTGCGGAGCACGGACAGGTAGGCACCCTCGGCAGGCATCCGGATCGTCACCCGGTCTTCCGCCGCTGGGGCCGCCGGTTCGCCGCGTACCGCGGTGGGCACGGCCGCAGCTGCCGGTGCGGTCGTCTCTTCCGTCACGTTCGTCCTCCAGTACCGCCGGCTGTCCCGCGCTGCCAGCGGCCGTCGCTGTGTTGACTTGCAACTTACCGTCCGCGGCGGGCGGCCCTGACGCGGCGCCCCGTGAAGTGATCACGCAATCTCGGCTGACCAGGGCACAATCACCGCAGGCCGGGCACAAACCGCCGCGGCTGGCCGCCACGCCGGAGCCGGCCTACCAGTCAGCATGCCAGAGGCCGCGCGAGTATTGGCCCGCGCGGCCTCGGCTACGTGGCAACGGCCGTATCTACCGGCTGTCCAGAGTGCTGATCAGCCCTGCTTGGTCTCCCAGAAGATCTTGCTGATCTCCTCGATCTTGCCCAGCAGCGCGTCCGCGGTGGCCACGTCGGTGCTGCTCTTGGTGCCGCCAGGGCCGCCGCCGGCCAGCTTGGTGGCCTCATTGAACAGCTGGTTGAGCTGCGGGTACTTCTCAAAGTGCGGTGGCTTGAAGTAGTCCGTCCACAGCACCCACAGGTGGTGCTTGACCAGATCAGAACGCTGCTCCTTGATGAGCAGCGCGCGGGTCTGGAACGCCGGGTCGGTGCTGTCGTTGTACTTCTGGATGATGGCCTTGACAGACTCGGCCTCGATCCGGGCCTGGGCCGGGTCGTATACGCCGCACGGGAGGTCGCAGTGTGCGTGCGCGGTGGTCTTCGGCTCAAGGAGACGTGCCAGCAGTCTCATTGATCCCCTTCTCTCATGTCGGATCATGGGTACCCGGGAACCGACACTACCCCGTCGGCCTCCGCCGGAACGTGGGAGGGCAGATGCGCTGTGCCAACGACGCTCACTGGCCGCTATGGCGGATTGCGGTCGCGGAGCGGTCTATGGAGCCGGCCCTGCGGCCGGGTGACTGGCTGCTCGTCTGGCGCGGCCTGCGCCGCACCCGGCCGCCCCGGGTCCGGCCCGGCCAGCTCGTGGTCGCCTGGCACCCGGACCGCTCGGGCTTCCTGCTGGTCAAGCGGGCGGCGCGGCGGACCGGCCAGGGCTGGTGGCTGGAATCGGACAACCATGGCGTGGGAGAGGTGGACAGCCGGTCGTTCGGCGCCGTGCCCAGCGACCTGATCGGCGGCCGGGTGCTGCTGCGCTACCGGCGCGGCTCCGCCGATAGCACGTCAGGCCGGTAACACGCGGGGACCCCCGCCCAGCGGGCGGGGGTCCCTAGCAGCAGCGCTTAGCCGGTCAGTGCCGGATCCGCTCGGGCGGCTCTTCCCCGGACTGCCGCTCCACCAGGTTGAGCATTTCCTCCCTGGGCAGCCTGACCGCCTGCGCCCAGAAGTAGATGACCAGGCTGAACGCGGCCACGATGAGCAGGTCCCACCAGAACGGGATCCGGCCCGTGTTGTTCGGGCCGTACTGGCCCTGCCAGGAGATGATGCCCATGCCGATCAGGTAGACCGGCAGCCACTGGGCCGACTTCCAGTCCAGCGGCGGCCGGTTCTGGTCGAACGCCATCGAGATGCTGATCAGGATGTAGCCGACCACGATGCAGATGCCGAGCTTCCATACCGTCTCGAAGCCGCCCCAGTAGATGAGGAAGTTGGCCAGGACGAACGCGAGCGGCGCCATCACCGTGCCAGCGAACAGCCGGTACGGCCGGTCCGCCTCCGGCACCTGGCCGCGGAATGCGCCCAGGGACAGCGGCGCCCCGGCGTACATCAGCACGCTGGCCAGGGTGACCAGGCTGACCAGCGAGTGCCAGCTCGGGAACGGCAGCAAGAACACCAGGCCGAGCAGGAACGCCACGATCAGGCTGATCCACGGCACGCCGTTCTTGTCGGTCTTGGTGAAGAACTGCGGGAAGTACCGGTTCCGGCCGAGGCCGTAGCCGATCCGCGAGGTGGACGTCTGGTACACCAGGCCGGTGCCGAAGGGCGAGATGAACGCGTCGAGGCGCAGGATGACCGCCAGCCAGCCGAGGCCGACCGCGCCCGCCAGCCCGGCGAACGGGCCGATGACGATCTCGTTGGTGGCCGGGATGCCGGCGAAGCCGTGGTGCAGAATGCTGGCCGGGGTCGCGCCGATGAACACGACCTGCAGCAGCACGTAGATCGTGATGCCGATCGCGACCGCCAGGATGATCGCCCGCGGCAGGTTCCGCTGCGGGTTCTTGACCTCACCGGCCAGCTGGTCGGCCTGCTCGAAGCCAAGGTAGGCGAACACGATGCCGGCCGCCGGGATCGCACCGAACAGCGCCTTGATCCCGTCGTGGAACATGCCACCGTTCTGCGTGCTCGAACTGACGCTGAAGTTCGCGGGGTGGAACTTGAAGAACAGCACGATGATGGCGAGCACCGGGATCGCGACCTTCCACCAGGTGATGCCCGCGTTGACCTTGGAGAACAGGCGCATCGCCAGGAAGTTGATCGCGGTGAAGATGGCCAGCAGGACGATCGTCATCACGAAGCCCAGCCCGGTGACGTTGCCCGTGGTGGCGTCGAACAGGCCGTGCCAGTAGTACGAGCCGTACTGCATCACGGCGAAGCACTCGATCGGCGCGACGGTGACCGCCTGCAGGAAGGAGAACCAGCCGAACGAGATGCCCGCGATGCTGCCGAACGCGAAGTGCGGGAACCTGGCCGTGCCGCCGGCCACCGGGTACATCGCGCCGAGTTCGGCGTGCACCAGGGCCAGGATGGTGATGATGATGCCAGCGATGATCCAGCCAAAGATCGCCTGTGAACCAGCCGCAGCCGCGGCGCCCAGCGCGCCGAACAGCCAGCCCGAGCCGATGATCGAGGTCTCAGACGCCCAAGTGGCACCGATCAGGCCCATCTCGCGTTTGAGTCCGACGTCCGCCGGTTTGGTAGTGGTGGCTACCGCCTCACTTGCCATGCTCGAACCTTCTTTCGGGTCCGCATACGTGGGCCATACGGCCGTGGAGTAGGGCTCATGGTAATGATCGTCAAACGGCCTGAGAAGAAGCCGACGGCTTCATTTCGGTAACGCGGATTACGATCGGTTCGCGCTTGGATACGTATTGCCGTCCATGGCACCGGCCCGGGCAGCCGTGATTAACCCCAGGTGGGAGGCGGGTAGCCGGATCCGCGATCGGGGCGGGGGCGCTACCGGAATTCAGATGGCGGCGTGGGACGCCTGGCCGGTTTCCTGGCTGCGCCGCCGGTCCCGGAGTGCGGTGACCGTGCCGGTGCCCGCGCAACGGTCGCCGCAGTAACTCCGCGTCCGGCCCTGGGTCAGGTCCACGAACACGTTGCCGCAGGACGCCGCCTCGCACCGGCGGAGCCGGTCGGTGCCCAGTTCGGTGACCACCCGGGTCAGGCCGAGCACGGCGCCCGCGGCGTACTGGTCGGCCGCCGAGCCGCTCTCGGCGTGGTGCAGGTGCCAGGGCTGGCCGTCGTGCCGGGCGATCTCCGGGTGGATCGGGTGCCGGGCCAGCAGCGCGTTCAGCCGGGCGGCCGCATCCTCGTCGTTACCGGCGATGCAGGCGGCAAAGATCAGCCGCAGATCGGTACGCAGCTGCCGGAGTGCGTCCAGGTCACCTGGGGCCAGCCGGGCACGCGGATAAGCCCGGTCCACCGTCAGGGCACGATATGCCTCGATGGTGGCGGGCTCATCCTGACCACCGTCGCCGGCGTCGCCCGCGTTGACCAAGCGCACCGCCAGCTCGGCATAGGAGGTGAGATCCACTCCAGTCCTTAGCTGCTGGGGACATCGGGGTCCGCTTCCCCGCACCCGAGTATGGCACAGACTTTCTTACCCAGCCGGCCGTTCAGAGCGGATGGTCAGGTTATGTGCAGCCGCCCTGCCCACGCAGCGCGCACACCAGGGACGCTAAGGTGCGGCCCATGTTCGCTGTGACTGCCGCACGCATCGACCCTGACGTCCCGCTGGCCGGGCTGGAACTCGGCGAGCGCCCGGAACCAGCGCCCGAGCACGGCTGGACCACGGTCACGGTACGGGCCGCCGCGCTCAATCACCACGACGTGTGGAGCCTGCGCGGGGTGGGCATCGACGCTGGCCGGCTGCCCATCGTGCTCGGCTGTGACGCGGCCGGGATCGACGAGGACGGCAACGAGGTCGTGGTGCACTCGGTGATCGGCGACCCGGCCAAGGTGGACGGCGACGAGACCCTCGATCCCGGGCGGTCGCTGCTCTCCGAGCGCTATGACGGGACGTTCGCCGAGCGGGTGGCCGTGCCCCGGCGCAACCTGGTGCCCAAGCCTGCCGAGCTGTCCTTCGCCGAGGCCGCCTGCCTGCCCACCGCCTATCTCACCGCGTACCGGATGCTGTTCGACAAGTCCGGTCTGCCGCCCGGGTCGACCGTGCTGGTCCAGGGCGCGGGCGGCGGGGTGGCCACCGCGCTGATCCTGCTCGGCCGGGCGGCTGGCTTCCGGGTCTGGGCCACCAGCCGGAGCGAGGAGAAACGGGAGCGGGCCCGGCAGCTCGGCGCTGACCAGGTTTTCCCGGCCGGGGCCCGGCTCCCGGAGCGGGTCGACGCGGTGCTGGAGACGGTCGGCGAGGCGACCTGGGCCCACTCACTGCGCGCGCTGCGGCCCGGTGGCCGGATCGTGATCTCCGGGGCGACCAGCGGCGCGGTCCCGCCCGCCGAGCTCAGCCGGGTGTTCTTCCTGCAGCTGTCCATCGTCGGCTCGACCATGGGCACCCGCGCCCAGCTCGGCCGGCTGACCCATTTCCTGGCCCAGACCGGGGTTCGGCCCACGATCGACCGGGTGCTGCCGCTGGCCGAGGCGCGGGACGGCTTCGCCGCGATGATCAACGGCGACTTGTTCGGCAAGGTGGTATTCACCACCTGAGGCAGCTACTGCTGGTAACTGTCCAGGAACGTGGCCAGCCGGCCGATCGCGTCGTCCAGCACGTCCACCCCGGCCAGGAACACCAGCCGCAGGTGGTCCGGGCTGTCCAGGTTGAACCCGGTGCCGTGGGAGAGCAGCAGGTGCTGCTGCTCCAGCAGGTCGATGACCAGCTGCTGGTCGTCCGAGATCTTGTAGACCTGCGGGTCCAGCCGGGGGAACACATACAGCGCGCCCTGCGGCTTGACGCAGTCCACGCCGGGGATCTCGGTGAGCCGCCGCCACGCGTAGTCGCGCTGCTCGCGCAGCCGGCCGCCTGGCTGCAGCAGCGCGCCGATGCTCTGCAGCCCGCCGAGCGCGGTCTGGATCGCGTACTGGGCCGGCACGTTCGGGCACATCCGCATGTTGGCCAGCAGTTCCAGGCCCTCCAGGTAGCCGGCCGCTTCGCGGCGTGGCCCGCTGACCACTAGCCAGCCCGACCGGAAGCCCGGCGCGCGGTAGGTCTTGGACAGCCCGGACATGGTCAGCACGATCAGGTCCGGGGCCAGTGCCGCGGTCGACTCGTGCATCGCGCCGTCGTAGAGGATCTTGTCGTAGATCTCGTCGGCCAGCACCAGCAGGCCGTACCGGCGGGCCAGGCCGAGCAGGCCCTCCAGCGTCTCCCGGGGGTACACCGCCCCGGTCGGGTTGTTCGGGTTGATGATCACCAGAGCGCGGGTGTTCTCGTTGATCTTCGCGGCCACGTCGTCCAGGTCCGGCGCCCAGCCGGCCTGCTCGTCGCAGCGGTAATGCGCGGCCCGGCCACCGCACAGGTGCACCGCGCCGGTCCACAGCGGGTAGTCCGGGCTCGGCACCAGGACCTCGTCGCCGGGGTCGAGCAGCGCTTGCAGCGCCATCACGATCAGCTCGGACACGCCGTTGCCCAGGTAGACGTCGTCCGGCCCGACCCCGGCCACGCCCAGCGTGGTGTAGTACTGGGCGACGGCCAGCCGAGCCGGGTATATTCCGCGCGCGTCGCTGTACCCCTGCGCGTCGCCGATGCTGCGCACCACGTCGTGCACCACGCTCTCCGGCGTGTGCAGGCCGAACGGCGCCGTATTGCCGATGTTCAGCTTGAGGATCTGGTGCCCGTCGGCCTCCAGCTGCTGCGACCTCCGCAGCACCGGCCCCCGGATGTCGTACCGGACGTTGTTGAGCCTGCTGGCCTGCGGCACCGACACGCGAACCTCCTGATCCCCGGGCTGGTCCCGGACCTGCCCGGGCCGGCGGTCGGCACGGCGGCGGTCACGGAGTGAGATTGCAGCCTATCTTCGCCCACCGGCCGGGGCAGCCGCGACCGGGTTTCCGGGCGGCGGAGTCAGCTGTCCTCGGGTGGGGGTGGGGGTGGAGATGACGGTGGGTGTGGGGGTGGAGATGACGGTGGGTTTGGGGGTGGCGGCGGCGGTTCCGGTGCGTCGGTGCCGCCGGAGCGGTCCGCCCGGCCGCCGGTGGCGCCGAACACCTCAGCCTTGATCCGGTCCATCGCGTCATCCAGGATGCTGCGCAGGTCGCCGACGGCTTCCTCGCTGACCGCCTGGGCGTGCGCGGCCGCGTCCCGCAGTTCCCGGGTGAAGTGCCGGGCCAGCTGCTCCAGGTCGGGGAAGGCACCCGGGTCGGCCCAGGGCGGCCCGCCGTGCGGCCGGCTGCGGCGGCCGGGCCAGTCGGCCCAGGACTGCCAGTCCCAGCTGCCGCCCCGGCCGCCCCGGCGCTGGCTGCCCTGGCGCTGGCTGCCCTGGCCCGGGCCGCCCCGGCCTGACCCGCGGCGCTCCTCGCCGCCCGGGCCCGGCTCATGCTCGTCGCGTTCCTCGTTCAGCCGGTCCTGCGCTTCATCCAGCCGGTCCTGTTCCTCGTCGAGCCGGTCCTGCCGCTCGCCCAGCCGGTCCTGCTCGGTTTCCAGCCGTTGCGCCGCCGGGCCGTGATCCTCACTCGTCTGGTCCTGCGCTTCATCCAGCCGCTGCTGGGCCTCGCTCAGCCGGTCCCGCTCCCGGTCCAGCCGGGCCTGCTCGGCGTTCAGCCGGTCCTGTTCCTGGTCGAGCCGGGCCTGCTCGGCGGCCAGCCGGTCGGCTGGATCGTCGGCCGCGGCCGACCAGGAGTCGTCCCGGAACCGGGCCCCGTGCCGGGCATCAGCCCGGGACCGCCGCGCCTCGGCCCGGGCCCGGCGGGCATCCTCCCGGGCCTGCCGCCCCTCGTCCCGCGCGCCATGCCGCGACGCCCCGTGCGAACCACCGTGTTGCGAACCACCGGGCGGCGGGCCGCCGCGGCGCTGCATGTCCCGGGCCGCCCAGGTCAGTTCCTCGCGCAGGTTCCGCACCGTCTCCCGGACGTCCTCGGTCACCTCGCGGGCGATGTCCCGGACCGACGCGGTGATCTCCGCTTCCAGGTCGCTCAGGTCGGCGGACCGGTTGCGCAGCTCTTCCCGGCCCTTGTCGGTGATCCGGTAGACCTTCCGGCCGTCGGCCTCGTCGTGGGTGACCAGGCCCTCTTCTTCCAGCCGGGCCAGCCGCGGGTAGATGGTGCCGGGCGACGGCGCGTACACCCCCATGAACCGGTCCTGCAGCAGCCGGATCACCTCGTAGCCGTGCCGGGGTGACTCGTCCAGCAGTTTGAGCAGGTACAGCCGGAGCCGGCCGTGCCGGAAGACCGGGCTCATCGTGACCCGCCCGGTGCGCTGGCCGCCTGTGGCCCGGGCTCATCCCGCTGCAGCAGCGTGACCTGGCCGGACACCGTGTTCACGGTCAGCTTGCCGACGCCCTCGCCGCAGCCGAGCTGGCCGTTCAGCAGGTTCGCGCCGGGCTGCCGGCCCGGGCTGAGGCCGGGGAATTCACTCTGCACCCGGCCGGCCGCGGACCGCAGCGCGACCCGGGCGTTCGTCTTGGCCGGCAGCCGGATCGCGACCGCACCGGAGACCGTGCCGACCTGCAGCATGGCGTCCGGCTCCAGGTCGATGTCCGCGGTGACCCGGCCGCTGACCGTCTTGGCGTCCAGCCGGCCCACCGAGCCGTCGGCCAGGGTGAGATCGCCGGACACCGAGTTGAACCCGATCCGGCCGCCGACGCCCTGGGCCTCGATGTCGCCGGACACGGTGTTCGCGTCGACCGTGCCGGTCACGCCGTCCAGCGTGACGTTCCCGGACACGCTTTTCACCGACGTCTTGACGCCGATCCCGGACACGATCGCGCCCGCGTTGACCACGCCGAGCTGGACCGGGCAGTCCTTGGGCACGGTGACGGTGATGGCCGCCGAGTGCCGCTGCGGCCGCAGCCAGCCGAGCAGCCCGTCCCAGGTGAGGTCCTCATAGCTGACGGTCAGCACGCCGTCTTCGTGGCTGACCTGCAGCGGCTGCCCGGAGATGCCGTCGATGTCCAGGCAGGCCCGCTCGTCCGTGCTGAGCACGGCCACCGACCCCGAGATGGCCCGCACCCGCAGCGCGGTTACCTGGTCGAAGTCGAGCGTGGTCGGTGTGTCCACGGTCCAGTGCGGCATTGTGCGGTCCTCTCCTGCGGTCCACACAAACGATATATCGCGTTTCCGCAAAGTCAAGATGTATCGCGAGCCAGTCAGCGGGTACTGACGTTAATCATCCTCGTCGTCGAGCCGGGCCAGCCAGGTGGCCAGCCGGTCCACGGTCGCCTCGGCGTCGGGGAACTGGTCGATGAACTCGGTCAGCCGCTCGGCCAGCCAGTTCAGGCTCACCTCGTCGGCGCCGCGCCGGGTCTGCAGCTCCTCGATACCCCGGTCGGTGAAGTACATGCGCTACCCCTGGGCGACGGCTTCGGCCACCACGTGCTCGTGCTCGGCCTTGTGCGCGGTGGCCGAGCCCACCGCGGGCGCCGAGCTGGCCGGCACCGAGACCCGGCCGACCGGGCGGCCCACGATGTCCGGGAGCTTGAGTGCCATGGTCGGCCAGGCGCCCATGTTGCCGGGCTCCTCCTGGACCCAGGTGACCTTGGCGTCGGCCGGGTAGCGGCCCAGTTCGGCGAGCAGTTCCGCATCCGGCACCGGGTACAGCCGCTCCAGCCGGACGACCGC
>DATCUG010000493.1:0-3351 GCA_036567525.1 Streptosporangiaceae bacterium
GCCCCCCGGCCGCCTGCTCACCAACGGCCAGGCCGTCAACTAGCCCAGCCACCCCGTCAACTAGCCCCAGCCAGCTCAGCGCGGTGCATTGTGCCTCACCCGCGGGGCACGATGTACCGCACTGATGCGATCAGGCGGCCAGGCCGCCGGACACCGGGCGGCGCAGCGGCGCCTTGGCGAACTCGGCCATCCCGGCACTGAAGCTGGTCCCGGCCCGGAAGCCGAGCCCGGAATCGGCGGCAGCCGCGGCCGGGGAAGCCACCACGTGCCGCACGTCGCCGAGCCGGTACTTGCCGGTCACCTCGGGCGCCGGGCCGCCGAACGCGGTGGCCAGCGCGGCGGCCATCTCGCCCACCGTGTGCGGCTCGCCGGACGCCACGTTGAACGCGCGCAGCGTGCCGGGCACCCCGGCGCGCAGCGCGGCCATGTTGGCCCGGGCCACGTCATGGACGTGCACGAAGTCGCGGCGCTGCTGGCCGTCCTCATAAACCTGCGGCGGGCGGCCCGCCTCCAGCGACGAGCGGAAGATCGCGGCCACCCCGGAGTAGGGCGTGTCCCGCGGCATCCGCGGCCCGTACACGTTGTGATAGCGGAGCGCGACCGCGGACCCGCCGGTCATCCGGGCCCAGGTGGCCGCCAGGTGCTCCTGGGCCAGTTTGCTGGCCGCATACGCGTTGCGCGGGTCGAGCGGCGCGTCCTCACTGATCGTCGCGGTCACCAGCGGTTCCCCGCACCCGGGGCAGCGCGGCTCGAAGCGGCCGGCCCGCAGGTCATCCTCGCTGCGCGGCGCGGGCCGCACCCGGCCGTGCCGGGCACAGTCGTAGGCCCCCTCGCCGTAGACCACCATGGAGGAGGCCAGCACCAGCCGGGGCACGCCGGCCCGGCCCATCGCCTCCAGCAGCACGGCGGTGCCGGTGACGTTGACGTCCGAGTAAGCGGACAGGTCGCTCAGGTCCACCCCGAGGCCGACCAGCGCGGCCTGGTGACACACCACGTCGGCGCCCGCCACGGCCCGGCGCACCGCGTCCGGGTCGCGCACGTCGCCCACGGCGAGGTCGAAGTCAGGCGGCAGGTAATCCGGCCGTCCGTTATGCACGGCGGGGGTAAGCGAGTCCAGGCCCTGCACCTCATGGCCGGCCGCTCGCAGGACATCCACGACATGGGAGCCGATGAACCCGGCGGCCCCCGTCACCAGAATGCGCATGACAGCAGCGAATCACGCGGCGACCTGCGGACCTACGGTGCGCGACCATCCGTCACAGCTCTGTAAGGGTCGATCAGGGGCGTTCCGCACTACGGTCGATAACCGTGAGGATCGATGTCATTCTGCCCTGCTTGAACGAGGAAGAAGCGCTGCCCTGGGTGCTCTCCCGGGTGCCGGCTGGCTTCCACCCGATCGTGGCCGATAACGGCTCAACCGACCGTTCGGCCAGCATCGCGGCGGCTCACGGGGCGACCGTTATTCCGGTACCGCAGCGTGGCTTCGGCGCGGCCTGCCACGCCGGGCTGCAGGCCGCGACCAGCGAGATCGTCTGCTTCATGGACGCGGACGCGTCGCTGAACCCCCGTGACCTGCCGCAGGTCGCCGACCCGGTGCTGGCCGGGCAGGCCGACCTGGTGCTGGGCCGCCGGATGACCCGCCGCCTGGGCGACTGGCCCCTCCACGCCCGGATGGCCAACAAGGTCCTCGCCGCCGAGTTGCGCCGCCGCACCGGAGTCCGGCTGCGCGACCTCGGCCCGATGCGCTGCGCCCGGCGCACCGAACTGCTCCAGCTTGGGCTCAGCGACCGGCGTTTCGGCTACCCGCTGGAGATGGTGATGGCCGCGGCCACCGCCGATTGGAGGATCCACGAGGTGGACATCCCGTATCTGCCCCGTTCCGGGCGGTCGAAGGTGACCGGCACGGTGTCTGGCACCGTGCGGACGGTTCGTGACATGCGCCGGGTGCTTGCCTCATGAACGCGCTCAACGCCCAGCTCATCGTGCTGGCCAAGGCACCCGTGCCGGGCAAGGTGAAGACCCGGCTGACCCCGCCGTTCAGCCCGCACGAGGCGGCCATGCTGGCCGAGTCCGCGCTGGCCGACACGCTGGAGGCCGGGGCCAGCGCCTCGTTCGCCCGGCACATCCTGGCCCTGGCCGACCAGTGGGCCACCCCGGGCGCGCTGCGCGCCGAACTGCCCGGCCGCTTCGAGGTGATCCCGCAGCGCGGTGACGGCCTGGACGAGCGGATCGCGGCCGCGTTCGACGACGCCTACGCCAAGCTGAACGCACCGATCGTGCTGATCGGCATGGACACCCCGCAGGTGACCCCGGGGCTGCTGGAGACAGTGGCCCAGCCGCTGACCTCAGGTGAGGCGGACGCGGTGTTCGGCCCGGCCACGGACGGCGGGTTCTGGCTGCTCGGGCTGCGCCAGCCGGACGCCCAGCTGATCCACGGCGTGCCGATGTCGGTGGACCACACCGGCCGGGTCCAGCTGGACCGGCTCCGCGCGGCGGGCCTGCGGATCCGCCAGGTGCCGGAGCTGATCGACGTGGACACGGTCGAGGACGCGGTCCAGGTGGCCGCCCAGGCCCCCGGCAGCCGGTTCGCCGCCACGCTGGGCGTGCTGCACCCGCAGCCCCGCCCGGAGATGGTCAGTACCGGGCGGCACCACCAGCCCGCCCCGGCACCGGCCGCGGCGGTCGGCTAGCTAACTTTGCGCCTCCGGGGGCGCGGCGCGGGCAGCGATCAACCGGTAAGTCAGTTCGACGAGCAGGAGGCCGACCAGCGCTTCCAGCACGCCTTCGATGATGCTGCGCGCGATCAGCGCGGTCACCAGGCCGGCCCGGCCTTCCGGGTCGGGCAGCGCGGCTTCCAGGCCGCTGGCCACCACCACCGGCAGCGTCCCGATCAGCGCGACCTGCCAGAAGTGCGGCCGGACCAGCTGTGCGCTGCGGCGCAGCCCAGCCCAGGCCCGCCGCTCCTCGATCTCGATCACCGGCCCGACCACGACCAGCAAGTTGAGCGCGATCAGCCCCGGGATGATCAGGAGCACCAGCCCAAGCACGACGATCAGCGTGACCAGCAGGTCGGCCGCGACCAGCGAGCCCCAGGGCAGCGAGCGCAGCACGGCACCGAGCCGGACCTGGCCCGCGCCGTGCTCGGCACTGACCAGCCGGCTGAGGAAGCCGGCCAGGAACACCGCGCCGAGCAGGCTGACCGCGGACGAGCCCAGCGCGCCGGCCAGCGCCGCGGGCAGCCCGGCGTGGCTGACCAGGTGATCGACGGCGATCTCCACCGCGGTGATGACCAGGCTGACCGCGATCGAGACGACCAGGATCCGCCCGGCATGCCGCCGCCCGGTCCGCAGC
>DATCUG010000494.1:0-2024 GCA_036567525.1 Streptosporangiaceae bacterium
TGGTGGTCAGGGGCGGGGTCGAACCGCCGACCTTCCGCTTTTCAGGCGGACGCTCATACCAACTGAGCTACCTGACCGTGCCTGAGCCGCTTGCCGCCGAATGGAGATCAAGCAAACCCAGCCGAGCGGTCCTGACGGGACTTGAACCCGCGACCTCCACCTTGACAGGGTGGCGAGCTAACCGACTGCTCTACAGGACCATGCACGCTGACCACGCTGGCCAACGGTGCCCCCAACGGGATTCGAACCCGTGCCGCCGCCTTGAAAGGGCGGTGTCCTAGGCCACTAGACGATGGGGGCCTGACGGCCTTCGCCGCCGTGACCCTTGGCGCCCGCCGTCGGGGACTGCCCCAGCATAGGGGACAACCGCCGTGCCCGGCAAAGCGAGCCGGGCCACCCTGGCCGCACCCCGGCGACCAGCCTGGCCGCACTCCCGCGACCAGCCTGTCCGATCAGGCCTGGCCGCCCCCGCCCGGGCAATCGTGGCCCGGCCGGCCGACAGCTTTGAGCGGGCGCCGGGCGGGCGGTCACCCAGCGGATACCCAGCCGCAAAGCGGCCGGCGCCGAGACGATCATGACCGAACCCCTTGCGCAATTGCTGATTATTCGACACGGTAGGCATCCGACCAACAACTCAGGGTCACTACTGCCTGTTACCCGGCCCCTTCGGTCATCCCGGGATCAGTCGCAGACGGTGACATAACAGTTGCACTGCGCACCACGGCACCGCAATGGCGAGATGGCATCGCCAGCCGCGATAGAGCAGAGAAGAGCAACACCGTGCACAACGGAGAGCTTCCCCCGCTCCCCCGAAGGCCGGCGCACCGGCCGCCAGGCCAAGGCCAGCCGGCCCATGCGGCCCGCGCCGGCCGCCACCGGCTGCCCGGTGCCCAGCCCGTCTCCGGCCGGGCGGTGTTCGCCAGCACCGAGTTCCGCGCCCTGTGGAGCGCCCAGGCGCTGTCCTCGGCCGGGGATCAGCTCGCTCAGGTCACGATCGGGTTCGTCGTGTACGCCAAGACCGGCTCACCGTTCCTGGCCGCGCTGGCCTATGCGCTGACCTACCTGCCCGCCGTCCTGGGCGGCCCGGCGCTGGCCGGGCTGGCCGACGCGTTCCCGCGCCAGCAAGTCATGATCGTCCTGGATCTGGCCCGGGCCGGGCTGGTCGCGCTGATGGCGCTGCCCGGGATGCCGATACCAGGGTTAGCCACACTGTTCTTCGGAATCATGCTGCTCGGCGCCCCGTTCGCCACCGCCCGGGCCGGGCTGCTGACCGAGGTGCTGCCCCGGGCCATGCGGCCAGCTGGCCTCGCGATCGGTAACCAGAGCGCCCAGCTGGGCCAGATCGCCGGGCTGCTGGCGGGCGGTGGCCTGGTGGCCGCGCTCGGCCCCTACCGGGCGCTGGCCCTGGACTCGCTGTCGTTCAGCCTGTCGGCCGGCATCCTGGCCTGCTGGGTGCCGGCCCGGCCCGCCCCGCCGCCGGGCTGGCGCGACTCCGATCGGGGCCGCCTGGCCGCCGCGGAGGTCACCTGGGCGGGCGTGGCCACCATCTTCGGCACCCCGGGGCTGCGCGCCCTGGTGCTGTTCGGCTGGCTGGCCGGGTTCACCGTGGTGCCCGAGGGACTGGCCGCGCCGTACGCGCACACGCTGGGCGGCGGCGCGCCCACCATCGGCCTGCTGCTGGCCGCCGCCCCGGCAGGCCTGCTGATCGGGGCGTTCGTGCTCGGCCGGCTGGTCCGGCCGGCCGACCGGCTGCGGCCGATCGGCTGGCTGGCCATGCTGTCCTGCGCACCGCTGGTCTTCTGCCAGGTCCACCCGCCGGTGCTGGTGGTGGCGGCGCTCTGGGCGGTGGCCGGCGCGGGGGGCGCGTACCAGCTCGCGGCGGCCGCGGCCTTCGTCCGGGCCGTGCCCCGGGCGGATCAGGGGCGCGCGTTCGCCGTGGCGCAGTCCGGGCTGCTCACCGCCCAGGTGCTCGGCTTACTGGCCGCGGGCGCGGCCGCGGTCACCAGGCCGAGCAGGCCGGCCAG
>DATCUG010000495.1:0-6749 GCA_036567525.1 Streptosporangiaceae bacterium
GGTCCCCGCCTCCCCGTCGAGAGATGCGGGTAGCGCAGGCAGGACGCGGATGACCGAGTACCCCGACGCGGCGGCCTGGGCGGCCACGGTGGACTGCGGGCCGGAGATGTCCAGCAGGATCCGGCCCCGGGGCGGCAGCCAGGCCCGGAGCTGGGCCGCCACGACGGCCCGCTGGAATCGCCAGTAGGCCGTGAGCGAGCCGGAGCCGAGCACACCGAGCGGGCTGGTCGTACTTGCCGCCACCATGACTCCATCCAGCGCAGGCGCGTCACGCTGCCGCGCCGGATGCCCGCGCAGTCCTTCACCTGACATGTTCCCCGCCGCAGGCCCGCCTCACCTGACCTGTTAGCCAGGTCCCAGGTCCAGGGCCGGAATGAAGCCGGTGGGCGGCCTGTTGCACACGGCGTGGTTGTAGCCGACTGCGCGCCGCGCGCTAATCTACTCCGGCTGCCTCGCTTCGAGCCGAGCTTGGCCGGGGATGTATCCTCCCGCCCATACAGTGCTGACCGTCGGCCGGTGCAGGAGATCTCCGAGGGGGTGGGTCCGGTAACCGAAACACTCGAGCAGCGGAGCGAGCGCTTCGAGCACGACGTGCTGCCTTACCTGGATCAGCTCTACTCGGCTGGGCTGCGGATGACGCGGAACCCGGCGGATGCCGAAGATCTGGTCCAGGAGACGTTCGCCAAGGCGTACGCGTCGTTCCACCAGTTCCAGCCGGGCACCAACCTGAAGGCCTGGCTGTTCCGCATCCTGACCAACACGTTCATCAACAGCTACCGCAAGAAGCAGCGGGAGCCGCAGCGGTCCGGGGCCGAGGAGATCGAGGACTGGCAGCTGGCCCGGGCTGCCTCGCACACCTCGTCCGGGCTCAAGTCGGCCGAGGCCGAAGCGCTGGAGCGGCTGCCGGACTCCGACATCAAGACTGCGCTGCAGACCCTGCCGGAAGAGTTCCGCATCGCGGTCTACCTGGCCGACGTGGAAGGCTTCGCGTACAAGGAGATCGCCGACATTATGGGCACGCCGATTGGCACGGTCATGTCACGGCTGCACCGCGGGCGCCGGCAACTACGCGAGATGCTGCAGGATTACGCGGCTGATCGCGGCCTCAACCGGACCGGACCGGCTCCGCAGGAGCAGGCTTCCCAGGCCAACGGCGAACTGGGGGCGGACAGGTCATGAGCTGTGGAAAGCCACACGAGACCCCGTGTACCGAGGTGCTGGATCGCGTCTACTCCTACCTGGACGGGGAGCTAGGCGACGACGGCAAGGCGAAGATCCGGCAGCACCTGGACGAGTGCGGCCCATGCCTGCGCGAGTATGGCCTAGAAGAAGCGGTCAAGCGGCTGGTGCACAAGACGTGCGGCCACGATGCGGTGCCCGAGGGCCTGCGGATCAAGGTGCTGACCCGGATCCAGGAGGTCCGGGCCACCATCGAGATCACCGAGTTATCCGCGCAGACGCACGCTGAGTAATCGCCGCCGGTGCGGCAGATGACCGTATTCGCGTGAGGGCTACGCGATTAGCGGTGATGGCGTTACCCTGAGTGGCGAACGAGTCCGGTCGGCAGGGCCATTGCCGGCCGGACTGACTGCGAGGGGGGAGCGTGCCGAAGCTCTCGCGTGCTGCCTGGCTTTACATGGCCATCGTCGTGCTGGCCGCGGCCTCCATGTTTGTCTATGTGCTGCTGACCGGCCTGGACTGGAAGCTGGATTGGGATAGCACTTCCGAGCTGGTCCAGATTCCGCTGGTGCTGGCCATTCTGTACCTGATCTGTGACTCCACCCCGGCTACGCTGACCTCCCGGCAGTCCGCCTGGTCGCCCAGCTCCTCGGCCGCGCTGGCCGCCGTGGTCCTGCTCGGCCCGGGCGGTGCCGCCGCCGTGGGCGGCATGTCCCTGTTCAGCCTGCGCCGCGGCGGGCTGCGCGAGCGGGCGTTCAACGGGGCGATGAACGCGCTGAGTGCGTTCGCGGCCGGCCAGGCCTACCTGGCCCTGGGCGGCCATGTCGGGGTACCCAGGCCGGCCTGGTTCCCCGCCGTCATCCTGCCGTTCGCGGTGGCCGCGGCGGTGCACGTCGCGGTCAACCACGGCCTGCTCTGGGGCATGCTGCTGCTGCTCCCGCCGGCCGCGGCCACTCCGCAGCGCGGGCGGCTGGACCTGCACCTCCCGCTGCTGCTGGTATCCGACCTGGGCTATGCCACGCTGGGGCTGCTCATTGCGGCACTGTGGGCCCTGGTCGGCGCGTTCGCGGCGGTGCTCGTGCTCATCCCGCTGTTCGTAGCCCGCTGGGCGATGGGGCAGTTCGCCGCCCAGGAAGGCGCCTACTCGGCCACCATGGCCGCGCTCTGCCAGGCGGTGGAGACCAAGGACTTCTACACCCGCGGGCACAGCGAGCGGGTCTCCCGGGGGGCCACCATGCTGGCCCGCGAGATCGGCATGGGCGCGGAACGGGTGGCCGCGATCAGGTACGCCGGCATGCTGCACGACGTGGGCAAGCTCGGCGTGCCAACCAGGGTGCTGCAGAAGACCGGCCCGCTCACCGAGGAAGAACTCGCGGCCATCCAGCTGCACCCGATGCGCGGCCTGGAGATCGTCCGGCAGATCGGCTTCCTCACCGAGGCGCTGGACGGCATCATGCACCATCACGAGCGGATCGACGGCCAGGGCTACCCGATGGGCCTGGCCGGCGATGAGATCCCCGAGTTCGCCCGGGTGATCGCGGTCGCCGACGCGTTCGACTCGATGACCTCGGCCCGGTCCTACCGGGGCGCCCGGCGGATCGAGGAGGCCATCGCCGAGCTGCGCAAGTGGTCCGGGACCCAGTTCGACCCGGTGCTGGTGGAGGCGTTCATCAGCGCGCTGCGCCGGGATGGCTGGGAGAGCCAGCCGGCCCGGCCGCCTGCCGGGTTCAGCGGTGTGGTCGAGGCCCAGGATCACGACGACCCGACCGCGCCGCTCCGCGTGGTCGAGAGCCGCTGAGGGCCCATCGTGACCAGCCAGCGGCATCTCGCCCGGCAGCCGGCCTGGCAGTCGATGGACTCCGGCCAGCTGCTGCTGGTGGCGGCGGCGGGCATGCTGCTGGTGGCCGCGGTGGCCCAGACGGCCGCGGCGGGCCTGGTGCAGCCGCGCACGGCACTGGCGTTCGGTGCGCTAATCGCGCTGGGTGAGCTGCTCCGGCTGTCGCTGCCCGGGGGCCGGGAGGCGGCGCCGATCGGCAGCGCCGGGGCGCTGGGCTACGCGCTGCTGCTGCGGGTCGGCACCGAGCCGGCCGCGGCGCCCGCGCTCCAGGTGGCCGCGGTCACCGCGGTCGGGATGATCGTCGGGGCGCTGCCGCACCTGGCGGCCGGCCGCCCGGCCGGGATGGCCGGGATGGCCAGCCGGCTGCTGGCCGTGGCGTTCGTGGCCATCGCGTTCCGGCCGATCGCCAGCCTGGAGATCATCGACCGGCACGTGTGGCTGAGCGTCGCGGTGATGGTGGCGCTGATCGTGGCGGGCTGGTTCGCCGAATGTGTGATCAGGGCGCTGATCCGGGCCGACGTGCTGCGGGCCCGGTTCGGCGTGTCACTGTCCGACGAGCTGCGGATCCAGGTGCCGCTGGGTGCCGCGGTCGGCGCCTGCGCCGTGCTCATCGCCCTGGCCGCCGAGGCGATGGGGCTGGTGGCGCTGGCCCTGCTGATCGCGCCGCTGCTGGTCACCCAGACCGCGTTCCGCCGGTATGCCGGGATCCGGTCCACCTACCTGCAGACGGTGGCCGCGCTGGCCCGGGTCACCGAGGTCGGCGGGTACGTGGAGGACGGGCACTCGCACCGGGTGGGCCGGCTGGCCGTCGCGGTCGGCCGGGAACTCGGCATGAGCGAGCCGGAACTGCTGCACCTGGAGTACGCGGCGCTGATGCACGACATCGGCCAGCTGTCGCTGGCCCAGCCGATCCCGGGCGGGGCCACCGTGCTGGCCTCACCGGAGGACCAGCGGCGCATCGCCGGCCTGGGCGCCAGCGTCATCGAACAGGCCGGGGTGCTCGACCAGGTGGCCGAGATCGTCCGCTGCCAGAGCCTGCCGTGGCGGGGCGGCCCGGTGCAGCCGCCGATCGGCAGCCGGATCATCCGGGCCGCCAACGCGTTCGACGACCTGGTCGGCGGGTCGGCGGACCGGGACCGGTCCGCGGCGGCGCTGGAACGGCTCCGGCTGGACACCGCGGCCGAGTACGACCCGGGCGTGGTCGAGGCGCTGAGCAAGGTCACCGACCGCTGCTACCCGGGGCGCCGGTAAGCTGCCCCGGTGATCGAATCGCTGCTGGTGGCCAACCGGGGCGAGATCGCCCGCCGGGTGCTGGCCACGGCGCGCCGGATGGGCATCCGGACGGTCGCCACCTACTCCGCGGCCGACGCGGAGCTCCCGTTCGCCCGGGAAGCGGACGAGGCGGTGCTGATCGGCCCGCCGCCCCCGGCGCAGAGTTACCTGGACCAGGCGGCCATCATCGATGCGGCGCGGCGCACTGGCGCCCAGGCCATTCACCCCGGTTACGGGTTCCTGTCCGAGAACGCGGCGTTCGCCCGGCGGGTCGAGGACAGCGGGCTGATCTGGGTGGGCCCGCCACCGGCGGCCATCGAGCAGATGGGCGACAAGATCAGCGCCCGGAACATGATGGCCGCGGCCGGGGTGCCGGTGGCGGCGGGCACCGCCGAGCCGGTGCTGGACGCCGACGCGGCGATGGCCGCCGCGGCCGTCATCGGCTACCCGGTGATGGTCAAGGCCGCGGCCGGTGGCGGCGGGATCGGGATGAGCGCGGCGGCGGGCGACGCCGAACTGCGCGCTGCCTTCGACACCGCCCGGTCCCGCGCGGAGCGGTTCTTCGGCCGCCCGGACATCCTGCTGGAGCGCTACGTCACCGCGGCCCGGCACGTCGAGGTGCAGATCCTCGGGCTGGCCAGCGGCCAGGTGCTGGCGCTCGGCGAGCGGGACTGCTCGGTGCAGCGGCGGCACCAGAAGGTGGCCGAGGAGACGCCCTCGCCCGGGGTCAGCCCGGAGTTGCGGGGCCGGCTGCTGGCCGCCGCGGTGCGGGCCGGCCAGGTGACCGGCTACCGGGGGGCCGGCACGGTCGAGTTCCTGCTCGACGTGGACTCCGGCGAGTTCATGTTCCTGGAGATGAACACGCGGCTCCAGGTCGAGCACCCGATCACCGAGCTGGTCACCGGCATCGACCTGGTCGAGCAGCAACTGCGGATCGCGGCGGGCGGCGAGATCAGCTTCGCGCCGGGCCGCGTGGAGTATCACGGGCATGCCCTGGAGCTGCGGGTCTATGCGGAAGACCCGCGCCGGTTCCTGCCCAGCCCGGGCACGCTCACCGAATGGGCCGAGCCGGCCGGGCCGGGCATCCGGGTGGACGCCGGATATGCGGCCGGCAACCAGGTGACGCCGTTCTACGACCCGCTGCTGGCCAAGCTGTGCGTGCACGGCGCGGACCGGGAGCAGGCGCTGCGCCGGGCCCGGGCGGCGGTGCGGTCGTTCCGGGTCGGCGGCCTCAAGACCAATCTGCCGTTCCACGCTGACCTGCTGGACAGCGACGTGTTCAGCAGTGGCCGGTACGACACGACGGTGGTCAGCCGGCTGCGTCCGTGAGCTAGCGCCAGGACAATGGGTACCGGGCCGCCCTGGCGGCCCGGCGAGGGAGAGGAGTGGCCCGTGGGTGAGGTTCGCGCGGAGATGGTGGCTAACGTCTGGAAGGTCGTCGCCGCCGAGGGTGAGCAGGTCTCCGACGGCACCACGCTGGTCATCCTCGAGTCGATGAAGATGGAGATCCCGGTGCTGGCCGAGGAACCCGGCACGATCACCAAGCTGGCCGTGGCCGAGGGGGACGTGGTCCAGGACGGCGACCTGATCGCCATTATCGAGTAGCCGCGGCCGCGGCGCTGGCCGGCCTGGTCAGATGCCGGTGGTGGACCGCGGGTAGGCCACCGCCGGGTCGGTCATCACGTTAACCAGGTAGGGCACCCCGGAGCGGAACGCGCGGTCCAGCGCCGGGGCGATGCCGGCCGGCTCGGTGACCAGTTCGCCGGCCCCGCCCAGCGCCGCTACCACCTCGTCGTAGCGGCACTGCGGCTGCAGGTCGGCCACCACGTCGTAGCCGTACAGGGCCTGCATGGGGTGCTTCTCCAGGCCCCAGATCCCGTTGTTGCCACAGATCATCACGACCGGCAGCCGGTGCCGGACCAGGCTGTCCACGTCCATCAGCGAGAACCCGGCCGCGCCGTCGCCGAGCAGGAGCACGATCTGCGCGGACGGGCGGCTGATCCGGGCGCCGATGGCGTAGCCGAGCCCGGTGCCCAGGCAGCCGTACGGGCCCGGGTCGAGCCAGCCGCCCGGGCGCTTCGGCTCGATGTACTTGCCCGCGTAGGACACGAAGTCGCCGCCGTCGCCGATCACCACCGCGTCGTCGTCCAGGAACTGGGCCAGTTCACCGTAGATGCGCATCGGGTGGATCGGGCTGGCCGCGCTGGCCAGCAGTGAGCTGTCCGCGGCCACCGCCGCGGCCGCCGCCGCACTGAGCTTGGGCAGCCAGTCATCCTCCCAGGGCAGCCGGGCCGGCCGGCCACCCCAGTTGCCCTGGCTGATCAGGCCGTCGAAGAACGCGGCCAGATCGCCGGCGTACGAAGCGGCCAGCGGGCAGTGCCCGGCCACCTGGCCGGGGGCATCCATGACGTGGATGACGGCGGCCGGTTCGGCCCCCTCGCCCCCGCCGAAGCTGCCGTAA
>DATCUG010000496.1:0-16139 GCA_036567525.1 Streptosporangiaceae bacterium
CGCCTCGTCCAGGACTTCCGCCGGCGTACCCAGCGCGATGACCGAGCCGGCGCCGAGGAGGAGCAGCCGGTCGGCGAACTGCCCGGCCAGGGTGAGGTCGTGCACCACCGACAGCACGGTGAGCGCCTGCTCCCGGCGCAGCTCGTCGACCAGTTCCAGGGCGGCCACCCGGCGGCCGAGGTCCAGCGCGCTGGTCGGCTCGTCGAGCAGCAGCACCGGGGCCTGCTGGGCCAGCGCCCGGGCCAGCACCACCCGCTGCAGTTCGCCGCCGGACAGCGTGCCGAGCAGCCGGGCGGCCATCGGGGCCAGTCCCATCCGGTCCAGCAGCCCGGCGCAGATCTCCCGGTCGGCCTGAGTTTCCATCCGCAGGTAGCCGATGTGCGGGGTCCGGCCGAGCAGCACGTAGTCGGCGACCGCCATCTCGGGCGGCAGTTCGGGCAGCTGGGGCACGTAGGCGACCAGCCGGGCCAGCGCGCGGCGGCGCAGCCCGGACGCGGGCTGGCCGGCGATGTCGATGGCGCCCTGGTACCGCACCAGGTGCGCCGCGGACCTGAGCAGTGTCGTCTTGCCCGCCCCGTTCGGCCCGATGATGCCGAGCCATTCCCCGGACTCGACCCGCTCGCTGATCCCGGCCAGCGCCACCGCCGTCCCGTACCGCACGGTCACCTGGTCGAAAAGGATCACGACAGGTCCTGCCGGGCGCGGCGCGAGCTCAGCACGACCAGGAAGAAGGGCGCGCCGGCCAGCGCGGTGATCACCCCGATCGGCACTTCGGCGGGCGACTGCACGGTGCGCGCCGCGATGTCGGCCAGCACCAGGAACGCCGCGCCGCCGATCATCGACACCGGCAGCACGATCCGGTAGCTGGGGCCAGCCGTCAGCCGCACCGTGTGCGGCACGATGATGCCGACGAAACCGATCAGCCCGCTGACCGAGACCGCGGCCGCGGTGCCCAGGGTGGCCGCGATGACCACGGTCAGCCGCAGCCGGGCGATGTCCACGCCCAGCGTGCTGGCCTCGGTCTCGCCGACCCGGAGCACGTCGAGCAGCCGCCGGTGGGCGAGCAGGATGCCCGCCGCCACCGCCACGTAGGGCAGGATCACCAGCACGTCGGACCAGGTGGCCAGGGACAGCCCGCCCAGGATCCAGGCGTACACCTCCTGCAGCGTCTGGTAGTGCGACTGCTGCAGGTAGGTCTGCACCGCGGTGAGCAGCGCGGCCACCGCCACCCCGGCCAGCACGATGGACGCGGTCGCGCCGACCGAGCCGGGGCCGCGGCCCACCCGGGTGCCCGCGCCCAGCACGTAGGTGACCGCGACGGCGAGCGCCGCGCCGGCGAACGCGGCGGGCGGCAGCAGTTCCGGGCTGCCGCCCGCGATGATCACGATGGTGGCGCCCAGCCCGCCGCCCGCGGCCACCCCGAGCAGGTACGGATCGGCCAGCGGGTTGCGGAACACGCCCTGGTAAGCGGCGCCGCCACCGGACAGCATGGCGCCGACCAGGGCGCCCAGCACGACCCGGGGCAGCCGGAGCTGCCAGACGATGTCGGCGTCGATGGCCGGCACGCCGAGCGCCGGATGCCAGGGCAGCAGCTCGGTGAGCAGCGTGCGGGCCACCATCGGCAGCGACAGCCCAGCCGGGCCGATGGCCACCCCGGCCAGCAGGGCGGCGATCAGCACGGCGGTGGCCACCGCGATGGCGCGCCCGGCGCGGACCCGGGGCAGCGCGGCCAGCGCGGCCGGCCCACTCTCGCGGGCCGGCGCGGCCCTGCGCGTTAGCGATTTCACCGGGCCACCGTCTTCACCGGTCCACCGGCATCATCGCGCCACCGGCATCACCGCGACGAGTCCCGGGCCAGTGCGGTCTCGACCGTGCGCAGCAGGTCGGTCACCCGCGGCCCCCACCGGGAGGCGATGTCGTCGTTCAGCGCGATGACGTGGCCCGCCTTGACCGCGGCCAGCCCGGACCAGCCCGGCCGCTTGGCGATGGTGGCCGCGCTCTGGTGACAGCAGATGGTGTCGGCCAGGATGATGTAGTCCGGGTTGGCCTTGAGGATGTACTCCGCCGACAGCTGCGGATAGCCGCCTGAGCTGGCCGCGCCTTTGGCCTGGTCGGCGATGCTCTTCATGCCGAGCAGGCCGAGCAGCTGGCCGACGAACGTGGCCGAGGTGACCGAGTAGTAGGTCTGGTCCAGCTCGTAGTAGTAGCTGACCGGCTTGGCGCGGCGCGGGGTGGCCGCGACGATCTGGTGCACCTGGCTGCGCACCCGGGCCACTTCCTGCGCGGCCTGGGCCACCTGCCCGGTGGCCCGGCCCAGCTCGGCGAACTCGGCGTACTCGCCGGCCAGATTGGCCGGCGCGGGCAGGTCGAGCACCGGGATGGAGAACGCGGCCAGCTTCCTGGTCAGCTGCCCCGCGTCGCCGGCCTCGATGACCAGGTCCGGCTTTTCCGCGACGATCGCCTCCACGTTCGGCTGGAACGCGGACAGCTTGGTGCGCGGCGCCTGGGGTGGGTAGTCGGACAGCGAGTCGACCGCCTTGACCTGGCCGCCGGCGCCGATCGCGTACAGCATCTCGGTGCCGGTGGGGGACAGCGACACGATGGCCGTCGGCCGGGCCGGCACCTTGACCGTGCCGTTGGCCGCCTTGACCGAGACCGGGAACGCGCTGCCCGCCGCACTGCCCGTGCTGCCTGCGCTGGCGTTCGAGCTGGTGTTGCTGGCCTGGGTGCTGCCGCACCCGGCGGCCAGCGCGGCCATGGCCAGGACGAGGGCTGGCGCCGCGAGCCGGCTGGAAATCCGCATGATCATCCTCCGTAAGCCTGGAGGACGAAGTGCGCCCGCTGCGGTGCCCGGACCGGGCACCGGAACGAACCGCCCTTCCTCCGAGGACAGTTACGTTGGCCTGGGCCAGGCGTCCGGGCTCGTCCCCTGGGCGGGGCATCACCGTTGCGGGACAGCGCCGGAATCGCACCGGCTTCGCTGGCTGCACGCCATCCCGGGCTTCCCGGGACAGGCGTACCTTACCCCAGCGTGCAGTGGGGCTTCGGGCACGGCCTGGGCCGGCCGTAGGCTAGGCCCAGGTTGCCTGGGCGCACACCGGCGCCGCGGGCAGCCTGGCAATGGTCCGGCGATCCTGGACGGAGTCCTGTTGTGACGCAGCACGATGAGGGCCTGGTCGTACCCGAGGACGGGTTCTGGCCAGCCCCGGAGATCCCGCAGCCGAACATCTACCCGATGGAGTGGCGGGTCGAGACGGCGAAACTGGCCGCGATCTACGAGAAGTCGAAGGCCGTGCTGTGGAACCCGGCCGACCTGCCCTGGGACGGGCTGCGCGCCGAGGACTTCACCGCCGAGCAGCGGCTCGGCATCATGTACTGGTTCGCCGTGCTGG
The DNA here is from genome assembly GCA_036567525.1 of Streptosporangiaceae bacterium. Lineage (GTDB taxonomy): Bacteria > Actinomycetota > Actinomycetes > Streptosporangiales > Streptosporangiaceae > RYN-230. Next base: position 3,393 of record DATCUG010000496.1, read on the forward strand.
CCAACTTCGACGCGTCCGGGCCCGCGGTGTTCGCCCGGGCCACCATCCACGCGTTCGAGCAGCACGAGGAGGACCCGGTCCGCAAGTGCTTCTTCTCGATCACCCGGGACGAGATGAACCACGAGGAGTGCTGCCAGCGGACCATCGCCAAGCTGTGGCCGGGCGGCCCGCTCGACTGGCAGCCGCGAACCACGCTGGAGCGCGCCGCGCACAACAACATCGGCTGGCTGTACCACAACGGCGGCCGGTACTGGACCGGCTACACCAAGGCGGTCGGCAAGTACTCACTGGCCGTCCTGTTCACCAGCTTCATGATGGGCGAGATGGCCGCGTCCACCCTGTTCCGCGGGATGGCCTCGGGCACCACGCACCCGGTGTTCTCGGAGATGTTCCACCGCATCGGCCGGGACGAGTCGCGGCACCTGCAGATCTGCATGACGATCCTGGACAACGAGTGGCCCGGGCTCACCGACGACCTGAAGAGCCTGATCACCCGGCAGCTGCGGGCCGGCTTCGTGTTCCTGTCCATGATCTTGTGGGAGCCGCCGGGCGGCGCGGGCGGGTTCTGGGAGCTGCCGCCCTACTTCCTGCCCAACCACCGGGTGCTGATGGGGCACGCCCGGGAGGCCGGGCTCGGCGTGCTGAGCTACCAGGAGCAGGCGGAGAACTGGCGGGTGGCCATGGCCCGGGTCCGGGCCATCGTGACCCGGTGGGGGATCGAGTTCCCGGCCATCCCGGAACTGGACATCGAGGGCGTGGACGTGGCCGACGACATCAACCCGGACGACATCATTCCAGTGTTTTAGCGGGACATTCCCGTAACGGTTTCCGGGACGGTGGCCGGCCAGGCTGGCCTCATGACGACGAAAACGGAAGGACGGGCGGTCACCGGCCGCCCGCGCAGTGGGCTGCGCCGTGGCGCGGATCTGGCCTACGGGTACCTGGCCGCGGTTTTCGTGCTGGGCGTGCTGGTCCAGGTGTACCTGGCCGGGGTGGGCGTATTCGGCAGCAACGGACGGAAAGTGGCTGACGCCAGCAGCCTCGACCCGCACCGGATGTGGGGCAGCGTGCTGATGGTGCTGGCCATCGTCCTGCTCATCCTGGCCCTGGCCGCCTGGCAGTCGGCCGGCACCGTGCTCAGCACGCTGCTGCTGGCCGTGCTGGTGACCGTGGCGCAGACCGGGCTGGCCGCGGCGGGGGACAGCAACAAGTGGCTGGGCGGCGCGCACGCGCTGGACGGAATGATCATTTTGCTGCTCTCGCTGTGGCTGGCCATCGCGGCATGGCGCAGGCGATCACGCAGCAAAGAATCTTGATAACCCTGCGTAACGCCAGTGCCTGCTCACCCGATAACCAGATAGACGCGGTTGACGTGGGTACCCCCGAGCTCACGTCATCCGCGTCTTTAGCATGCTCGCTGGGTGGCCAGGTGGCCCTGGCGTGGCCCAGCCCGGTAGCGTTCGGTGCATGACAGGAACCCAGCCGACCACCGCGGAGGCCCCGTTCGGCCGGATGCTGACCGCGATGATCACGCCGATGACAAGCGACGGCGCGGTGGACTATGCGGGCGCCGCCCGCCTGGCCACCTACCTGGTCGACGAGATGCGCAACGACGGCCTGGTGATCAGTGGCACCACCGGCGAGTCGCCGACCACGAGCAACGAAGAGAAGAGCCGGCTGCTGCGGGCCGTCATCGAGGCGGTGGGGGACCGGGCCGCGGTGGTTGCGGGCGTCGGCACGTACGACACCGCGCACACCTGCGAGCTGGCCCGGCAGGCCGAGCAGGCCGGTGCCGACGGGCTGCTCATCGTCACGCCGTACTACAGCAAGCCGCCGCAGGCGGCGCTGGTGGCGCACTTCACCGCGGCCGCGGACAGCACCGGGCTGCCGGTCATCCTGTATGACATCCCGGGCCGGACCGGCACGCCGATCCGCACCGAGACGCTGATCCAGCTGGCCCAGCACCCGCGCATCGTCGGGGTCAAGGACGCCAAGGGCGACCTGTTCGCCGGCTCGCAGGTCATGCTGGCCACCGGCCTGGTCTTCTACAGCGGCGACGACCAGCTGAACCTGCCCTGGCTGTCGGTCGGCGCGGCCGGCTTCATCAGCGTGATCGGGCACGTGGCCGGGGACCGGCTGCACGACATGATCGACGCGTACCTGGCCGGGCGGGCCACCGAGGCCCGGCAGATCCACCGCGACCTGCTGCCCATCGTGACCGGCATCATGACCCGCACCCAGGGCGCGATCGCCACCAAGGCGGCGCTCAACCTGCTCGGGCTGCCCGGCGGCACGACGCGCGGGCCGCTGGCCGACATGACCCAGGCCGAGGTCGAGCAGTTGCGTACCGACCTGGTCGCTGGAGGCGTGAAGCTTAAGTGAGCTACCCGCACCCGGAGCTTGGCGCGCCGCCGCCGCTCCCTACTGGCACGCTGCGCATCGTCGGCCTGGGCGGCCTGGGCGAAATCGGCCGGAACATGACCGTGTTCGAGTACGGCGGCCGCCTGCTGATCGTGGACTGCGGGGTGCTGTTCCCCGAGCCGGACCAGCCCGGAGTGGACCTGATCCTGCCCGACTTCACCAGCCTCGAGGGCAGGCTGGGGGACATCGAGGCGATGGTCCTGACCCACGCGCACGAGGACCACATCGGCGCGGTGCCCTACCTGCTCCGGCAGCGGCCGGACATCCCGCTGATCGGCTCGCGGCTGACCCTCGGCCTGATCCGCAGCAAGCTCACCGAGCACCGGATAACCCCCGGGGTGGTCGAGGTCGCCGAAGGCCAGCGGCAGGCGTTCGGCCCGTTCGGCCTGGAGTTCTTCGCCGTCAACCACTCGATCCCGGATGCGCTCGCGGTGGCCATCACCACCCCGGCCGGGGTGGTGCTGCACACCGGCGACTTCAAGATGGACCAGCTTCCGCTGGACCACCGGCTGACCGATCTCGGTGGCTTCGCCCGGCTCGGCGCCGAGGGCGTCGACCTGCTGATGGCCGACTCCACCAACGCCGAGGTACCGGGCTTCGTGACCAGCGAGCGGGACATCGCGCCGGTGCTCAACGAGATGTTCGCCGAGACCCAGCAGCGGATCATCGTGGCCTGCTTCGCCTCGCACGTGCACCGGGTGCAGCAGGTGCTCGACGCGGCCGCGGCGCACGGCCGCAAGGTGGCGTTCGTCGGCCGCTCGATGGTGCGCAACATGGGCGTCGCCCGCGACCTGGGCTACCTGCGGGTGCCGTCGGTCCGCGGCGGGCTGCTGGTCGACCCGCGGGAGGCGGAGGGCCTGCCGCCCGGCGAGGTGGTGCTGGTCAGCACCGGCTCGCAGGGCGAGCCCATGTCCGCGCTGTCCCGGATGGCGGGCCGGGATCATCCGATCCGGATCGCCGCCGGTGACACGGTCATCCTGGCCTCCTCGCTGATCCCGGGCAACGAGTCCGCGGTGTACCGGGTGATCAACGAGCTGACCCGGTGGGGTGCCCGGGTGGTGCACAAGGGCAACGCGCTGGTGCACGTGTCCGGGCACGCCCCTGCGGGTGAGCTGCTCTACGTGCTGAACCTGGTGCGGCCGCGGAACTTCATGCCGGTGCACGGGGAGTGGCGGCACCTGCGGGCGCACGCCCGGCTGGCCGAGCTGACCGGGGTCAGCGAGCGCAACATCGTGATCGCCGAAGACGGGGTCGTGGTCGACCTGACCGACCGCCAGGCGTCGGTGGTGGGCAAGGTGCCGTGCGGCTACATCTACGTGGACGGGCTGTCCGTCGGCGAGGTCACCGAGTCGTCGCTGAAGGACCGCCGGATCCTGGGCGAGGAAGGCTTCGTGTCGGTGGTGATCGTGGTCGACTCGACCACCGGCAAGCTGGTGGCTGGGCCGCAGATCCACGCCCGCGGCTCGGGCATCGACGACGCCTCGTTCGACGATGTGCGGCCGCGGATCGAGGAAGCCCTGGTCCGCGCCGCGGCCGACGGGATCAGCGAGGCGCACCAGCTCGGCCAGCTGGTCCGGCGCACCGTGGGCCGCTGGGTGAACGAGACCTACCGGCGGCGGCCCATGATCATCCCAGTGGTGATCGAGGTCTAGCGGCCAGCTGGCGGAGCAGCGGCTGGTAGTAGCCGAACGCCGGGACCCGCGCGTGCGGGTCCCTGGCCGCGTCGTCCCAGCGGCGCAGCCGCAGCGCGGCGGTGCACCACCGGTTGCCCTCGAACTCGGCCGTCTCGGCCGGGCTCATCGGGCCGCCCTGCAGTCGCAGCGTGTGCACGGAGGCGCCAGTGAAGAGGGCTGCGGAGGCGGGTGGGGAGCCGAAGTAGCCGGGTTCGACGGTGCACAGATACCGTTTCGCGGCCACGTGCAGCCGGACCGGCTCGGTCACCCCGGGCCCGAACCACTGGGCCAGCCAGTCCGCGCCCGCGTCGCTGTGCCGGCTGTCCCGGGCCCCGTTCATCAGCTGATGGCCGGGCACCGCCCCGGTAAAGTGCCCCACGTCGTGCAGCAGCGCCGCCGCCACCAGGTCCGGACCGGCGCCGGCTGCCTCGGCCAGCGCCGCTGCCTGCAGCATGTGCGCGGCCCGGCTCACCGGCTCGCCCCGGTACTCGCGGGCCCCTTCGGTGCCGAAGAGGCCCGCGATGACCCGCACCGGGTCCGCTGCTGTCATGTCCGGTCCGTCCCTTCCCCGTTCATGATCATCATTGGGCGTTTTCTCCAGCGTGGCTCGCCCGGCGGCGGCTGCCAATGGGAAAGGCCGAGTATTCGCGGACCCGCCAGACCGGCGATAGCCGCCGTTCACCCGGCCCGGCCGGCGGCCGGAGAAGATCACCGCGACACGCCCGTACGCTTCGGGCTGACGGTCCTGGGCTGCCGGGGACTTGCTGGGTACGTTGGGCATCATGGCTACTCGTGTCCCTAAGGGCACTACCCAGCCGAGGGTCGGCACGCCAGCTCGCCCGGGGCCCGCGCCGGGCCGGCCTGCTGGCGGTCAGGGTCGTTCCACCGCAGGTCAGGGCCGCCCGCGGCGCCCTTCCGGTACCGGTGAGCGGGTGCGCAGCGAGAACGCGATGCCCGCGCGGACCGGCGCCCAGCGGAGCACGCAGCGCAGGCCCAGCCAGAGCCGGACTGGCCCGGGCAAGTCCGGCGGCGGCAAGAAGAAGCGCCGCCCGGCCAGCAACGCCCGCGGCCGGAACCGCCCGGCGGCGCAGCCGAAGACCGCCGACCCGATCCTGATCCTGTTCGGCTGGCTGGCCAGCATGATCGCCGGGCTGTGGATGGTCGCCGCGCACGCGGTCGGCGGGGTGGCCCGGGCGTTCGGCAACCACGCGCGGGACATGGACCCGCTGCACCGCCGGGACGGGGTCGGCCTGGCCTACCTGGCCGGCGCCATCGTGGTCGCCGCGACCACCTGGTTCCGGATGGACAACCTGCTCGGCCGGGTGATGTCCGACGTGGTCCGCGGCCTGTTCGGCTCGGCGGCCTGGCTGCTGCCGATCCTGCTCGGCCTGCTGGCCTGGCGCTACCTGCGGCATCCGGAGCGGAACGCGCAGACCGGCCGGATGGTGATCGGCTGGACCGCGTTCATGCTCGGGGCGCTCGGGCTCATCCACATCGCGGCGGGCACCCCGCACCCGGGCGCCGGCGCCATCGCCATGCGCTCCGGCGGTGGGCTGATCGGGTACGCCGTCTCGGCGCCGCTGGTGGCCGCGATCACCCCGTGGGCAGCCGCCCCGCTGCTCGCGCTGGTCTGCGGCTTCGGGCTGCTGGTCATCACCGGCACGCCGCTGCACCGGGTGCCGGACCGGCTGAACGAGCTGAGGACCTTTACCCAGCGCCCGGAGCCGGGCACGGACGAGGCGGACCAGGCGGGGGACGCACCCGGCGGGCTGACCCGGCCGCTGACCCGGGGCCGGAAACGGCCGCAGGCCATCGAGGCGGGCGACCATCACCGGCCCTACGACACCCCCCTCGTGGGCGATGGCCCAGACGGGCGGGGCGGTCCTGGCCTGGCCGGCCGGCCGCGCCGGGGTGACGCCGCCACGCCGGCGCCGGACGAGACCGGGCCGGCTGCCGACCCGGACGAGTCGCTGCTGGACGCGCTGGGCTTCGGGCCGCCCGCCGACGCCGCCCAGGCCGCGGGCCCGGCCGGGCCGGCCACCCCGGCGGTCCCGCCGGACGGGGCCGCGGCCAGCCGCGGCAAGCCGGGTGAGCAGCTCACCCTGGCCGGGTCGGCCGAGTCGAGCTACCTGCTGCCGCCGGTGGCGCTGCTCAAGCCGGGCACCGCGCCCAAGCAGCGCACCCAGGCCAACGACCGGGTGGTGGCGGCGCTGACCGAGGTGCTCGATCAGTTCGAGGTGGACGCCCGGGTCACCGGGTTCAAGCGCGGGCCGACGGTGACCCGGTACGAGATCGAACTGGGCCCGGCGGTCAAGGTCGAGCGGGTGACTCAGCTGACCAAGAACATCGCGTACGCGGTGAAGAGCGCGGATGTGCGGATCATCTCGCCCATCCCGGGCAAGTCGGCGATCGGGGTGGAGATCCCCAACGCGGACAAGGAGATCGTCAGCCTGGGCGATGTGCTGCGCTCGCCGGCCGCGGTCAACGACCACCATCCGATGGTGGTCGGGCTGGGCAAGGACGTCGAGGGCCGGACCGTGGTGGCCAATCTGGCCAAGATGCCGCACATGCTGATCGCCGGCGCGACCGGGGCCGGGAAGTCAACCTGTATCAACGGCCTGATTACTTCTGTCCTGCTGCGGGCGGCGCCGGAATACGTGCGGATGGTGCTGGTTGACCCCAAACGGGTTGAACTCGCCATTTACCAGGGCATACCCCACCTTATTACGCCGATCATCACCAGCCCGAAGAAGGCGGCCGAGGCGCTGCAGTGGGTGGTCGGCGAAATGGACCGCCGTTATGACGACCTGGCCGCGTTCGGTTTCCGGCATATCGACGACTTCAACAAGGCGGTGCGGGCGGGCAAGCTGACCGCGCCGCCAGGCAGCGAGCGGGTGTTCACGGCCTACCCGTATCTGCTGGTCATCGTGGACGAGCTGGCCGACCTGATGATGGTGGCGCCACGCGACGTCGAGGACGCGGTGGTGCGCATCACCCAGCTGGCCCGCGCGGCCGGCATTCACCTGGTGCTGGCCACCCAGCGGCCCAGCGTGGACGTGGTCACCGGGCTGATCAAGGCCAACGTGCCGTCCCGGCTGGCGTTCGCCACCTCCAGCCTGACCGACAGCCGGGTCATCCTGGACCAGCCCGGCGCGGAGAAGCTGGTCGGCCAGGGCGACTGCCTGTTCCTGCCGATGGGTGCCAGCAAGCCGATGCGGCTGCAGAACGCGTTCGTGACCGAGAAAGAGATCCGTGAGGTCGTCGCGCACTGCAAGGACCAGGAGCAGCCCAGTTACCGGGACGACGTGGCTGCCCCGGAAGGGGCGAAGCGGGAGATCGACGCGGACATCGGCGACGACCTCGAATTGCTGCTGCAAGCCGCGGAGCTGGTCATCCGCACCCAGTTCGGGTCGACCTCGATGCTGCAGCGCAAACTGCGCGTCGGCTTCGCCAAGGCGGGCCGGCTAATGGACCTGCTGGAGAGCCGCAACATCGTCGGGCCGAGCGAAGGATCCAAGGCCAGGGACGTGCTGGTCCGGCCGGAGGACGCGGACAGCGTGATTGATTCGCTCCGGGGCGGGCAGGACTGACCTTGGGCCACGGCCTACCTGCCGTGTGCCAGGGGGATGTCTACACTTGTTAGTGGCCCGGTGTGGCCGGTGCTGCTCACATCCGGTTACTGCTCCCGCACCCCGGGGCGGCCGCAGTGCAATATGGCAGTGGAGGCGCGGCGTGAGCATTGGTGACACCCTGGCAGATGCGCGCCGCCAGGCGGGTCTCACCATTACGCAGGTAAGCCAGCGAACCTGCATCAGAGAGACAATCATCCGGGGGATCGAACGCGGGGATTTCTCCGCCTGTGGGGGCGACTTTTATGCCCGCGGCCATATCCGGAGCATTGCCCGGGCCGTGGGTGTGGATGACGAGGAGCTGATCCGGGAGTACGACGCGCAGCATGGCGCGCCGCAGGCCATCAGGGCGGCGGATGTCTTCGAGCCGGCCACCCCGATCAAGATCAAGGAGCGGCGGCGGCCGAACTGGAGCCTGGCCATGATCCTGGTGCTGGCCGTGGTGGCCGGGTACGGGATCTACCACGTGGTCAGCTCGAACACGGCCCACTCGGCCAGCAACACGGCGGCCAGCAACATCGACCGGCCGGCCGGGGCGCACCATCACGCCCACCAGGCCCGGGCGTCAGCCACCCCGTCCCCGTCGCCGTCCGTGACGCCCCCGCAGAACGTGGTGATCAGCCTGACCGCCATCCAGGACTGCTGGGTCGAGTTCACCAAGCCGGACGGCCGGTTCCTGACCCAGGCGTACATCGTCGGCGGCAGCACCAAGACGTGGACGTTCGACCGCTCGGTGAACATGGACATCGGCAACCCCGGCGGGATCGTGCTCACCGTGAACGGGAAGAAACTGGGCTCGCCGGGCTCGGCCGGGCAGCCGGTCACGCTGAGCCTGGGGCCCGGTAAGCCCGTCACTGGCTAGTACCTACCTACCGTAGGCTTCTGGGGTGCCATCGAGTAACCGAAGCCGCCCCGAGCCGGAGCGTACTGTCAGCCTGGTCACGCTGGGCTGCGCCCGTAACGAGGTGGACTCCGAGGAACTCGCGGCCCGGCTGGAGGCGGCCGGCTGGACGCTGGCCGACCGCGACTCGGCCAGCGTGGTGCTGGTCAACACGTGCGGCTTCATCGAGGCGGCCAAGCAGGAGTCGGTCAGCGAGCTGCTCGACGCGGCCGATGGCGGCGCGCACGTGGTCGCGGCCGGCTGCCTGGCCGAGCGGTACGGCGACACCCTGGCCGCCGAGCTGCCCGAGGCTCAGGTGCTCAGCTTCGACGACTACGGCGACATCGGGGCCCGGCTGGACGAGGTGCTGGCCGGCCAGCGGCGGCCCGCGCACCAGCCCCGGGACCGGCGGCGGCTGCTGCCGATCTCCCCGGCCAGCCGCCCGGGCGGCGCGGCGGCCCGCCCGCCCGGACACGGCGACGGGGCCCGCACCCCGGCCGTCCAGCCCGGCGGCGGGATCCCGGACCTGCCGGCCGGGGCCGCGCCCGCATCCGGGCCGCGGGCGCTGCGGCGCCGGCTGGCCACCGGCCCGGTCGCCCCGCTCAAGATCGCTTCCGGCTGCGACCGGCGGTGCAGCTTCTGCGCCATCCCATCGTTCCGCGGCGCGTTCCTGTCCCGCCCGCCGGAGGATCTGGTCGCCGAGGCCCACTGGCTGGCCAGCCAGGGCGTCCGGGAACTCGTCCTGGTCAGCGAGAACTCCACCTCCTACGGCAAGGACCTGGGCAATCCCCGGCTGCTGGACGAGCTGCTGCCCGCGCTGGCCGCGGTGGACGGCATCAGCCGGGTCCGGGTCAGCTATCTGCAGCCGGCCGAGATGCGCCCGGCGCTGATCGAGGTGATGACCTCGACTCCCGGGGTGGCGCCCTACTTCGACCTCTCGTTCCAGCACGCCAGCGGACAGGTGCTGCGGGCCATGCGGCGGTTCGGCGACCGGGAGCGGTTCGGCGGCCTGCTGGCCGAGATCCGGCGGGACTGCCCGGACGCGGGCGTCCGGTCCAACTTCATCGTGGGCTTCCCCGGCGAGACCGAGGCGGATGCGGCCGAGCTGCACCGGTTCCTGTCCGAGGCCGGGCTGGACGCGATCGGCGTGTTCGGCTACTCCGACGAGGACGGCACCGAGGCGGCCACGCTGGACGGCCAGCTTGACCCGGCCGAGATCGCCCGGCGGGTGGATGAGCTGGCCGGCCTGGCCGACGAGCTGATGGCCCAGCGGGCCGCCGACCGGATCGGTGAGATCGCCGAGGTGCTGCTCGAGGAAGACCTCGGCGGCGGCCAGTACCTGGGCCGGGCCGCACACCAGGCGCCGGAGGTGGACGGGACCACGACCGTGCTCGGGCCGCCGGGCCTGGCCATGGGTGAGATCGTCTCCGCCCGGGTCACCGCGGGCGACGGGGTCGACCTGGTGGCCGACGCGCTCGCCGCCCCCCGGGTGCTGCCTGGGCGTGCGGGCGCGCATTGAGCCAGCCCGCCGCCGGTACCAGCGGCGGAACGCCGCCGGAGCGGGCCGCACCCCCCGGGGCCGCGGCGGCGCCGGGCCTGGTGAACCTGGCCAACGCGCTGACCGTGCTGCGGCTGCTGCTGGTGCCGGTGTTCGTGCTGTTCCTGGTGGCGGGCGGCACCGGCGCACGGATCGCCGCGCTGCTGGTGTTCCTGGCCGCATCGGCCACTGACATGCTGGACGGCCGGATCGCCCGGCGGCGTGGCCTGATCACCGACTTCGGGAAGATCGCCGACCCGATCGCGGACAAGGCGCTGACCGGGGCGGCCCTGATCACCTTGTCCGCCCAGAGCGAACTCGCGTGGTGGGTCACGGCCGTCATCCTGGCCCGCGAGCTGGCCGTCACGGTGCTGCGGTTCTGGGTGCTCCGGCACGGCGTCATCGCGGCCAGCCGGGGCGGCAAGGTGAAGACCATCCTGCAGGTGCTGGCGATCGCGCTGTACGTGGTGCCGGGGCCACCCGCGCCGCTGCGCGAGGCGGTGATGGGACTGACCGTGGCCGTGACCCTGGCCAGCGGGGCGGACTACGCGATCCGCGCGGTCCGGCTGCGCAGCCGGAGCCGGGCCGCCCACGAGACCGCCGGGGACGGCCGGTGAGCCGCCCGGCCAGCGGCGCGGCCGCCGCCGCCCAGCAGGCGGCGGCGCAGCAGGTGGTGGCCGGGCTGAGCGCGCGGCAGCAGCACGTCGCGGTGGCGGAATCCCTGACCGGCGGGCTGCTGGCCGCGGCGCTGGCCAGCGTGCCGGGCGCCTCAGTGGTGTTCCGCGGCGGCATCGTCGCCTATGCGACCGACCTCAAGGCCAGCCTGCTCGGCGTGGACCAGGCCGTGCTGGACCGCTGCGGCGCGGTGTCGGGCGAGACCGCGCAGGCCATGGCGGACGGGGTGCGGGCCCGGCTGGGCGCCACGTTCGGCGTGGCCACCACCGGGGTGGCCGGCCCGGATCCAGCCGAGGGGAAGCCGGTGGGCACGGTGTACATTGCAGCTACCGGGGGGGACAGCGGGCCGGGCACCAGGCAGACTGGCCATCGTGACGACCGCATCATCCGCCGGCTCGACCTGGCCGGTAACAGGAACGACATCCGCGGCCAAACTGTCACCGAAGCCCTGGCGTTGCTCCTTGTCTTGATGCGGGAAGAGACCCGATGATTACAGTGTTACGTTAGCAGCGAACACGGCACCGGGCGCTGTCCCTACTGTCGGTAAGGACGGGTACGGTGGTGCTAGAGAAAGAGACACTTCGCGGAAGGGAGTGCGGCGATGGTCCTGCTTCGTCACTTGCTTGGTGACGTGCTGCGGCGGCTACGTCAGCGGCAGGGTCGCACCCTCCGCGAGGTGTCAGCCGCGGCCCGGGTGTCTCTGGGCTACCTGTCTGAGGTGGAGCGCGGCCAGAAGGAAGCCTCCTCCGAACTGCTCGCGGCGATCTGCTCGGCGCTGAACACCCCGCTGTCCCACGTGCTCGGTGAGGTCTCGGACAGCTTCGCCCTGGCCGAGCTGCAGAACGAGTCGGCGGTGCTCACCCCGGCGGGTGCGGCCCCGGCCGAGGATGGCGAGCACCGCCTGGACGGCCTGCCGGCCGCCCGGGCGTTCGGTGTCCGGCCCGAGCTCCGGGTGCCCGCTGGGCACACCCGTGGCATGGACTCCGAGCCGGTGCTGCGCCCGGTCGGTGTGAACGAGGACCACCCGGCCTTCGACGAGGTAACCAGGCGGGTCCGCGACATGACCGATATGGTGCCGGTCTGAGGGTTAGCTGCCGGCCAGATCGATCAGCTGCCAGGTGAGGTACAGGCAGATCTCGTCGCGTAGTTCTGCGTCCGTGCCCCGGCTGAGCCGGGTTCTGCTCCCGCCGCTGACCCCGTTGTCCCCGGCGCTGCTGGTTTCCAGCCACCCGGCGCCAGGCCAGGATGGGCGGCGCAGCGTGGCCCGGATCGTGCCGCGTGACGTGGCGATAGTGGCCGTGCCCGCCGTCATGAGCTGCCCGGCCGCGGTCTGCGCCCAGGCGTCCACCCAGTCTTCCACCCGGCTCACCGGGTCATCCGCGCGGACGGGCAGCGCCTCGATCCGCGAGTCGGCCAGCACCTGCCCGATCAGCCCGGCCGGACCGCCGATATAGCTCCAGCCCAGATCGATCTCGCTGGCCACACACCAGGACTGGTCGTCGGGCCACCACAGGTTAGCCGTCTGGTCCTCGCCGGGCAGGCCGTCACCGAGCTGGGCCGGCCCGGTCACCGCTTCGCACGGCCCGGTGTACAGCAGGTACTCGCGGTTCGGCAGCCGGACCCGGGGGCCGGACCGGACCGCGGCGGGCAGCGGGTCGGGCACCGGCTCGGCGGGCTGGCCGGCCGGGGTGAGCCGGACCGCGGTGTCCCAGCCATAGCCGTCCCACACGCAGAACCAGCACCGGCCGGGGGTGCTGGTCCAGTCCCGGGCCAGGCTGGCCAGCACCAGGGCGTCCGGCGGATACAGGGAGCCCTGCCGCGGGCCCTGGCTGGCCCACGGCGCAGGCTGGCTGGGCCGCACCGGCGGCAGCGCGATCGAGTGGAACTGGCTGTCCGATCGCAGTGGCTGCCCGCTCCACGCGGCCACCTCGG
>DATCUG010000497.1:0-5985 GCA_036567525.1 Streptosporangiaceae bacterium
GCGATGCCCGCGCCGGCCACCGAGCCCATGTTCATCCCGATGTTGAAGCCCTGCGCGCCGGACGCGGCCCGCAGCGCGGTCATCGCCTTCTTGGTGTGCCCGGCCAGTTCGGCCGTCTCCCCCGGGTCCAGGTCGGTGTAGTCGGCCACGTGCCGGTACGGCAGCACCATCAGGTGCCCCGCGTTGTACGGGTACAGGTTGAGCACGGTGAACACCCGCTGGCCGCGGGCGACGATCAGCCCGTCCTCATCGGACAGCGTGGGCGCCCGGCAGAACGGGCAGTCCTCCGCTTCCCGGCCGGCCGGCACCTTGTTCTCGCCCTTGATGTAGGCCATCCGGTGCGGCATCCACAGCCGGGCGAACCCGTCCGGCACGCCGATGCCGTCCGGCCCGGAAACCTCGCTGGTGAGCTCGTCCGACATGGCCCGCCGGTCAGACCTGGATCCGCTGCTCGACGGCGGAGACGATCTCGGAGATGGCCTCCGCGACCGGCACGCCGTTGCGCTGCGAACCGTCCCGGAACCGGAACGAGACCGCGCCCTTGGCCATGTCCTCGTCCCCGGCCAGCAGCATGAACGGCACCTTCTGCCGCTGCGCGTTCCTGATCTTCTTCTGCATCCGGTCATCGCTGGTGTCCACCTCGACCCGGATGCCCGCGTCGCGCAGGCTGGCCGCGACCTTCTCCAGGTACGGGATGTGCCCGTCGGTGATCGGGATGCCGGTCACCTGGACCGGGGCGAGCCACGGCGGGAACGCGCCCGCGTAGTGCTCGACCAGGATGCCGAAGAACCGCTCGATCGAGCCGAACAGCGCCCGGTGGATCATGTACGGGCGCTGCCGGGTGCCGTCCGCGGCCTGGAACTCGATGCCGAACCGGCCCGGCTCCTGGAAGTCCACCTGCAGCGTGGACAGCTGCCAGCGGCGGCCGATGGCGTCCTTGACGTGCACGTCGATCTTGGGCGCGTAGAACGCGCCCTCACCCTCGGCCACCGTGTACGGCAGGCCCGAGGCGTCCAGCGCGTGCTTGAGCGCGGCCTCGGCCGCCGCCCACTCTTCCGGCTCGCCGACGAACTTCTCCGGCCGGGTGGACAGCTCGGCCTCGAAGTCGGTCAGCCCGAAGTCGCGGAGCAGGCCGACCACGAAGTCCAGCAGCGAGGCCAGCTCCGGCGCGAGCTGCTCCGGGGTGCAGAAGATGTGCGAGTCGTCCTGGGTGAAGCCGCGGGCCCGGGTCAGCCCGTGCACCACACCGGACTTCTCGTACCGGTACACGGTGCCGAACTCGAACAGCCGCAGCGGCAGTTCCCGGTAGGACCGCCCGCGCGACTGGTAGATCAGCACGTGCATCGGGCAGTTCATCGGCTTCATGTAGTACCTGGCGCCGTCCAGCTCCATCGGCGGGAACATGCTCTCGGCGTAGAAGCCCAGGTGACCGGAGGTCTGGAACAGCTCCTCCTTGGTCAGGTGCGGGGTGTTCACGTACTGGTAGCCCGCGGCCTCGTGCCGCCGCCGGGAGTAGTCCTCCATCACCCGGCGGATGATCGCGCCCTTGGGGTGGAACACCGGCAGCCCGGAGCCGATCTCGGTGGGGAACGAGAACAGGTCCAGCTCGGCGCCCAGCTTGCGGTGGTCCCGCTTCTCCGCCTCGGCCAGCATGGCCAGGTAGTCGTCCTGCACCTGGCGGGACTCCCACGCGGTGCCGTAGATCCGCTGCAGCTGCGGGTTCTGCTCGCTGCCCCGCCAGTACGCGCCACCCGAGCGCATCAGCTTGAACGCCGGGATGTCCCGGGTGCTGGGCAGGTGCGGGCCGCGGCACAGGTCCTGCCAGCACCGCTCGCCGGTCTTCGCATCGAGGTTGTCGTAGATGGTGAGCTGGCCGCCGCCGACCTCGACCGCCTCTTCCACGCTGACCTCGGACGGGGCGGTGGACGCGCCGGCGTCCGCGTTCGCGGCCGCCGAGCCGCCCTTGATCCCGATCAGCTCCAGCTTGTACGGCTCACCGGCCAGCTCGGTGCGGGCCTCCTCGTCGCTGACCTCGCGCCGGGAGAATCGCTGGCCCTGCTTGACGATCTGCCGCATCCGCTGCTCGATGGCCTTCAGGTCATCCGGGCTGAACGGCTGGGCCACGTCGAAGTCGTAGTAGAAGCCGTTCTCCACCGGCGGCCCGATACCCAGCTTGGCCCCGGGGAACAGCTCCTGGACGGCCTGCGCCATGACGTGCGCGGTGGAGTGCCGCATGATCGACCGGCCATCCGGGCTGGCCAGTTCGACCGGCTCGACCGAGTCACCGTCGGCCAGCGGGCGGGCCAGGTCGCGCAGCTCGCCGTTGACCCGCGCCGCGATCACCGGGGACCCGGCGGCGGGCGGCTGCCCGGCACTGGCGTTCAGCAAATCGAGGGCTTGTCCGGCGGTAGTGCCCGCGGCCACCTCATGCTCGCGTCCGGCGAGGATGACGTGCAGTGGTGGCTGGGCAGGCACGGTGGCTCCCTGGTCGTGGTCGGGTCGGGCGGGCGCCCTGACCTTCCTGATGCTATCGAGGCCCGGGCGGGGCCGCGCCTCGATATCCGGCTGGTCAGCCGGTGACGGTGACCAGGCTGCCGTAGCTCAGGTACGGCCACACCTGCCTGGCCTGGGTCCACGGCAGCTCGACGCAGCCCAGGCTCTGCTCGAACCCGTAGGAGCCGCGCGGGAAGTAGTGCACCGCGTCACCGCCATTGAAGTAGGCCACCCACCACACCGGGTCGGCGTACTTGCTGCCGTCCGGGTTGGTGCCCTTCATCACCTGGTACTGCAGCCGCTCGTAGACCGGGAACGTGCCGTCCGCGGTGGGCGCGGCCGGGATGCCGGTGTTGGCCAGCGTGTGCATGACCACGTGGCCGTTGTGCCACACGGTCAGCGTCTCCGGGCTGCCCTTGCTGGCCAGCGCGTAGGTGTACCCGTGCGGGTTGGTGTGGCCCTTGGCCGCCGCCTTGAGCAGGTGCTGCCACAGGCTCCAGGTCATCACCCCGGTCATGATCTGGCCCTGGTCGGCCTGGAAGGCCCGGATCGCGCCCTCCATGATCAGGCTGGACGGCCCGCCCCAGAACGAGGTGAGAATCTTCGGGTAGCCGCCCTTCCAGGTGAAGCGGCCGGCCGGCGGGGCGTACACGGCGGCCAGTTCGGTGGCGAAGCTGCCCGGCTGGGCCGCGCTGGCGTCCTGCGCCGTCCACTTCAGCGGGAGGTAGCCGAGCTGGGCCAGTAGCTGCTTGAGCCGCAGGGTGGACCAGTCCTTGGTGCGCAGGTGGTCCACCACCGTGCTGGCCAGCACGCCGCCGGCCGCGGCGCGCAGGCCGAGGCGCCCGCCCCGCAGCCGGACCCGGACCGCGGTGCCCGGCTGGAACGGGGTGGCCGGGGTGAACGTCAGCGTGCGGCCGGACCGCTTCCAGGTGCCGGGCGTGGCCGGGTGGATCGCCGGCAGCGGTGAGGTGGCGGCCAGCGGCGCGGACAGCGTGACCTGGATCGGGTCGGCGCCGTCGGTGCCGGTGGTCGCGCCGCCCTCGGTCACCGAGACCACCTGGAGCGGCGTGACCGGGCTGGCCGGCTGGGCGGGCTGGGACGCGGCGGCGGTGGTCCGGCCGGCCGCGCGCTGCCCGCTGAGCGTGCTGGCCACGACGCCGGCCACGGCCAGCACGCCGAGCACGGCGGCGGCCAGGGCGGCCACCTTGACCCGGCTCAGGCTGCCCAGGCCGCTGCTGGCAGGGGCCTGGGCAGGCAGCGGCGGCGCGGCTGGGGTGGCAGGTTCGGTGGCTTCAGCGTTGGTGACCTCGGGTTTGGCGGCCTGCGGTTCGGCGGCAGGATCCCCGGATGCCGCCGTGCCCGCTGCTTCCGATGCCCCCCGTGGCTCGTCTGGAACCCGCAACTCCCGCTCCCTACCGTGCGTCGGCCGTTTCGGACCCCTCCCCGCCATTAAGGAACGGATGCCCGGGTTGGCCGGTTCCGTGCTGGCGCCGGGAATCCCGGCCCGCGGCACAGTCCGCTCAGAGCCAGTCCTTGCGGCGGAACACGACGTACAGCCCCGCGGACAGCGCGATCATGATGGAGGTAGAAATCCAGAAACCCGAAGTATGCCCGAAACCGGGATACGGCACATTCTGACCGTAAAAACCGGTGACCGCGGTCGGCACGGCGATGATCGCGGCCCAGCTGGTCACCTGCTTCATGATCACGTTCAGCCGGTTGCCCTGTACGGTCAGGTGGGTCTCCAGGATCGTGGTGATCAGGTCGCGCAGGGACTCGGTCCACTCAGTGGCCCGCAGCACGTGGTCGTAGACGTCCTGGTAGTACGGCTGCATCTGGGCGGGCACGACCTTCAGGTCACGCCGCATCAGGCTGTTCAGCACCTCCCGCATCGGCAGCACGACACGCCGCAGTGTCACCAGCGATTTGCGCAGCTCATAGGTCCGCCGCTGCATCTCCTTATCCCGCGGCCGGTCGTCGAACAGCTGATCTTCCAGCGCCTCGATCTGGTCGTCGAGCGACTGGACCGCCTCGAAATGGGTGTCCACCACGTAGTCGAGCAGCCCGTGCAGCAGGAAGCTCACCCCGTTGCCGGTGAGTTCCCGGCTGCCGTCCCAGCGCTGCAGCACCGCGGCTATGTCAAAGCCGCCCTTGCGCCGCACGGTGACCAGGGCCTGGGGCGTGACGAACGTGTCCACCTCGAACGTGTCCAGCGCACCGGTGGCCTCGTTCAGCGCGACAGCGTACGCGGTCACGAACAGGTGTGTGTCGTAGCGGTCGAGCTTGGCCCGCTGGTGCTCGTGCAGGGCATCCTCAACGGCCAGCGGGTGCAGGCCGAGCTCCTCGCTGACCGAGCCGAGCTCGGCCGCGGTCGGCTCGCACAGGTCGAACCAGACCACGCTGTCCGGATCGGCCAGGTAGTCGGACACCTTGGCGATGGGAAAGCCCTCATCGACCAGGGCGCCGTTCCGGTACAGGCGCGTGTGTGTCACGGTCGTCACCATAGGCCGCCACTACCCGGCTGGGCTGGCACATCCACCTGGAATGATCGGCATATGACCGTTATTAAGATCAACGCGATCACCGTCCCGGCGGACAGCGGGGATGAGCTGGCCCGCCGGTTCGCGGCCCGGGCCGGTGCGGTGGACGGCCAGGACGGCTTCGAGGGATTCGAGCTGCTCAAGCCCACCGATGAGCGGACCACCTGGCTGGTGGTGACCCGGTGGCGGGACGAGGACGCGTTCAATGCCTGGCTGAACTCCCCCGCGTTCGGCCACGGCCACCGGGACGCCGGTGGCGGCCCGGGCGGCGGCGCCCACGGTGGGGCGGGCGGCGGTCCCGGCGGGCCGGTCGGCATCTCCAGCGAGCTGTGGTCCTACCAGGTGGCCGGCGGTTCCGCGGCCCGGCCGTCCTGAGCGCCCGCGTGGCCAGCCGATGGCAGCTGCCGCCCGGCGCGGTGGTGACCCCCGCCGTGGTGGTGGACAGCGGCACCCTCGACGGCAACCTGCGCGCGATGGCGGACAGCGCCGCGCACCGCGGGCTGGCCCTCCGGCCGCACGGCAAGACACACAAGTCGGCCGGGATAGCCCGGCGCCAGCTCGCCCTGGGCGCGGCCGGCCTGACCGTGGCCACCGTCGGCGAGGCCGAGGCGTTCGCGGCCGCCGGGGTGACCGACATCTTCATCGCCTACCCGGTGTGGGCCGACACGGACCGGTCCGGGCGGCTCCGTGACCTGGCCGGGCGGATCCAGCTGTCCGTCGGCGTGGACTCGGCCGCCGCGGTGCCGCGGCTGGCCGCCGCCCTGGCCGGGGCACCCGCCCAGGTGCTGGTCGAAGTGGACTGCGGGCTGCGCCGCAGCGGGGTGCTCCCGGCCGGCGCGGGCGCGGTGGCGGCCGTGGCCGAAGCCGCCGGGCTGCAACTGGCCGGCGTGTTCACGTTCCCCGGGCACAGTTACGCACCCGGCGCGCCGGTCCCGGCGGCCGGGGACGAGGC
>DATCUG010000498.1:0-15428 GCA_036567525.1 Streptosporangiaceae bacterium
GGCTGCGGCGCGGACTTCGGGGTGAACGCGCTGCTGCTGAAGGTCGTGCCGGGCACGCTGTCGGCCGGTTTCGCCGACCCGGCGCGGCAATGGCCGCTGTTCCTGATGGCCGTGGTCACCCCGGTCGGCTTCCTGCTGAACCAGAACGCCTTCCAGGCCGGCACGCTGATCGCCCCGGTGCTGGCCGTCATCACCACCGCCGACCCGCTGGTGTCGATGGCCGCCGGTGCCGCGTTCCTGCACGAGAAGATCGCGGTCACCCCGCCGGCCCTGGCCGCCGAAGCCTGCGCGCTGGCCGTGATGATCGGCGGGATCATCGCCCTGGCCCACCGCGCCCCGCAGGCGGCCAGCCAGCGCCGCGCCGAATGCTGGCAGCTAAGCCCAGCCGCCTGACGTAGGACCCTGGATTCGTGATCATGGCGTAGGTAGGGTTCTGGCACCACCGAGGCCATGATCACGAACCGGATGATCGATGCATCGAGCGTGGCTGGGCCGTGGTTAGGCGGGGGTGGAGCCGGCTAGGTAGGCGACGCGGCGGGCGATGTTGACGGCGTGGTCGCCGAGCCGCTCGTAGCACCGGGCCACCAGCGTCATCTCCATGGTCACCGGCAGCGCCATCCGCCCGGACGCCAGTTCGGCGGTCAGGCTGACGTACAGGTCGTCCATCTCGTCGTCGCGCTCGTTCAGCACCGCAGCCACCGACTGGTCGCGCTGGTACCAGGAGTCCGCGGCCTGCCGCCACATGCTGGAGGCCAGCTCGCCCATTCGCTCGGTCAGCCCGCGGGTGCGCGGGGACAGGTCCGCATCGAGCAGATGACTGCCCGCGCCGGCGATCTGCACGACCAGATCGTGCGAGCGCTCCAGTTCCGGCACGATGCGCAGCACGGACAGCAGGAAACGCAAGTCGGCCGCGACCGGCGACTGCAGCAGGATGAGCCGGTTGGCCAGCCCTTCGATCTCCACGTACAGCGCGTCGATGGCCTGCTCGCGTTCGGCCAGCACCTGAGCGGCCTCGCGGCTGCCGGTCAGCAGGGCCTCCGTCGCGACCGGCAGGTCTTCGGCGACCATGCCGAACAGCTCGATGACTTTGGCTTCGATGGCTTCCAGTGCGCGGTCAAACTCTTCCCGGCTGGCCACGGGCAGAGCCTATCCGGCGGTGGTTACCCAGGCCAGCGGTAAGCTCACCAGCATGACGCGACGGCAGACCGGCGCCAGCATGCCCGCTGGCCGGGCCGGCGCCGTCCCCCGCGCCCGGTCCGGCGGCCCGGCGCAGCCGGATCGGTACGCCGCCGCGGCCAGCCGGGGCGGCGACGGCCAGCACACCCTGGCCGAGACCGAGCACGCCGTGGCCGAGCGGCTGCGCGGCCTGCCCATCGACGTGGCCGCGATGGCCGTGGTGAGCAACATCTACCGCGCCGCTGGTGCGGTCCGGAACCACTTCGAGCGGACTGTACTGCAGCCCTACGAGCTGACCTGGACGGCCTGGGTGGTGCTCTGGGTGGTGTGGATCTGGCAGGAGATCGAGACCCGGCACGTCGCAGCCGAAGCCGGCATCTCCAAGGGGACGCTGACCGGGGTGGCCAGCACGCTGGAGCGGCGCGGGCTGCTCACCCGGCGCAGCCATCCCGGTGATGCCCGCCGGGTGCTGCTGCAGCTCACCACCGCGGGCGCGGAACTGATGGACAAGCTGTTCCCCGAGTTCAACCGGGCCGAGCAGTTCGTCACCGCCGACCTGGGCGACCAGGACAAGCTGCTGCTGGCCCAGGCGCTCCGGGGCATCGTGCAGCACCTCGAGGGCACGGCCGACGAGGCATCCAGGTAACGTTTGGCCCCAAACGTTACCTGTGGGGTGGAGGTCGGGCCGGTGACACCCAAGCTGTTGCTCGTGCTCAGCGAGAACTGGACCATGACCAGCCCGCGTGACCTGCGGGCGCTGGTGCGGATGGCCGCCGAGGCCGAGCAGGCCGGGATCGACGGGGTCATGCTGAGCGAGCACATCGTGCTCGGCCCGGCGGCCGGTGCGGCCGGGGTGATGGCCAACCCGCGGGAGTACGCGGTGCCCGGCAACCAGCCGCCGGACATGCCCTGGCCATCCTCGGTGGTGCTGCTGTCCGCGATCGCGGCCGCGACCGAGCGGCTGCGCCTGGTCGCCGGGGCCATCATCGCGCCGCTCCGGCACCCGCTGCTGCTGGCCAAGGAGCTCGGCACGCTGGACCTGCTGTCCGAAGGCCGGCTGGTGGTCATCCCCACGGTCAGCTGGCATCAGGACGAGTACGCGGCGCTGGGCGTGCCGTTCGGCCAGCGCGGCGCGATCCTGGACGAGCAGCTCGACGTGCTGGCCCGGTGCTGGCAGCCCGGCCCGGTGAGCTACCACGGCCAGCACTACTCGTTCGGCGAGGTGTGGGTCGAGCCGCGCCCGTTCCGGCCGGACGGGCCGCCGCTGTGGTTCGGCGGCCAGCGGATGCACCCGGCCCTGCTGCGCCGGCTGGTGCGCTGGGGGAGCGGGTTCAACCCGCTCGGCGCGCCGTCCGCGGCCGACATGACGGCACTCCGCGACGGGTTGCGGGCGGCCGGCCGCGACCTGGCCGGACTGGAACTGGTCGGTGGCCTCCGGGGCCGGTTCCCCGGCCCGGACGCGCTGGCCGACCTGGACGAGGCCTTGCGTGACCTGCCCGGCCAGCTCGCCGCCGGGTTCGGCACGATCTGCTTCAAGCCGTCCATGTACCTGGACGACGCCCACGACATCGGCCCGTTCTGCCGCAAGCTGGTCAGCCGGGTGACGGAGCTCGCGTCATGACCGCGCCGAAGGGGGCGCGCCGCCGAACTGGACTGAGGAGCGAGGGAGCGAGGAACGAGCGACTGAGTGACGAGGGAAGGAGGCGGGTCCAGCGCCCCCGGAGGCGCAAAACAAGCAGAGTCATGCTCATCACCGGGGCAGGGAGCGGGATCGGCGCGGCCGTCGCGGAGCGGGCGGCGGCGGACGGCTGGCAGGTGACGATCTGCGGCCGCCGCTCCGGCCCGCTGGAACAGGTAGCCGCCCGGACCGGTGCCCGCCCGGTAGCGGCCGACGTCACCGACCCGGCCGCGGTGCAGGCCCTGGTCGACGGCACCGTCGCGGACCAGGGCCGTCTCGACTGCCTGGTGGCCAACGCCGGGGTGATGCGCGGCGGCAGCGTGGCCGACCTGGACCCGGCCGACTGGGAGCTGACCCTGCGGACCAACCTGACCGCGCCGTACCTGCTGGCCCGGGCCGCCCTGCCGCACCTGCTGGCGAGCGGGAGATGGGGGAGTGGCCCGGGCGGGGAGCCGGGGCCGGGCGCGGGGACGGCGAGCCGGGCGGCTGGCGGCTCGATCGTCGCGGTCAGCTCGATCGCGGCCCTGCGCGCGTCCAGTTCCGCGGCCGCCTACGCGGTGAGCAAGGCCGGGCTGGTCATGCTGGCCCAGAGCCTGGCCGCCGATTTCGGCCCGGCCGGGCTGCGCGCCAACGTGGTCTGCCCGGGCTGGGTGCGCACCGAGATGGCCGACCAGGAGATGACCGAGTTCGGCGCGCCGCTCGGCCTGGACCGGGACACCGCCTACCGCGAGGTGACCCGGCTGGTGCCACAGCGCCGCCCGGCCGAGCCGGCCGAAATCGCCGCCGCCATCACGTGGCTGGCCGGGCCGGACGCCTCCTACGTCAACGGGGCCTGCCTGGTCGTGGACGGCGGCACCGTGCTCATCGACCCGGGCACGGTCGGCCTGGACTTCTCCGTCACGGCCCGGCCGGCGCCCGGCTGACCAGGCCGGCCGCCACCAGCCACTGGGCGTTAAGAAAAGTCGGTCTGAGGTGGTGACGTGCGCGGCCTGACCAGATATTGTTCGGTACCAATCGTTCGGGACCAAACAACAAGACCCGCCCCGGCGGCCCGGGAGGTACCGGTCCATGACGCACACGACGAGTTCCCCGCCGCAGCAGCTCGGCGGCAAGCGCAAGCTCACCCTGCTGGACGCGGTGGCCCAGTCGGTGGGCTTCATGGGCCCGGTGTTCTCGATCGCGTTCCTGGTCCCGCTGCTGGTCGGGCTCAACGCGTCGGGTAAGGGCGCCGGGGTGGCCGCCCCGCTGGCCGTGCTGCTGGCCGCGATCGGGGTGCTCGCGCTGGGCTGGATCGTGGCCGCGTACGCGCGGCGCATCCACGCCGCCGGGTCGCTGTATGACTACGTCACCGACGGGCTGGGCGGCCGGGTCGGCGCGGCCGCCGGGCTGCTCTACTACGTGGGCATCCTGGTCCTCGGGGCCGGGCTGCTGGTGATGATCGGCGGCACCATCCACGACACCCTGCAGGCCGAGTTCAGTATCACCCCGCTGCCCAGCCTGGCCTGGATGCTGATCGTGTTCGCGCTGGTGGCCACCGTGCTGTTCTTCGGCGTGGCGCTGTCCACCCGGGCCCAGCTGGTGCTGGCGCTGGTCTCGATCACCGTGGTGCTGGTGTTCTTCATCTACACGATCATCAAGGTCGGCGGGCACAACGACGTGGCCAAGGCGTTCACGCCATCATCGTCGCCGCAGGGCCTGGGCGGCGTGCTGTTCGGCGTGCTGTACGGCGTGCTGCTGTTCACCGGCTTCGAGACCGCGGCCAACCTCGGCGAGGAGACCGCGCACCCGAAGCGGGACATCCCGCGGGCCGTGCTCATCGCCGTGCTGGCCATCGCCGGCTACTACGTGATCGGCGCGTACGCCCAGGTGGCCGGGTTCCACTTCAGCCTGGCCGCGCTGGGCAAGAACGCCGGCGCGCCGCTGTTCGGGCTGGCCGGCCCGGCCAGCGGCGGCGGTTACGGCTCGGTGGCCATCCGGCGGCTGGTCGAGCTGGTCGTGCTGTTCGACATGCTGGCCGTGCTGATCGGCTGCGCGGTGGCCGGGTCGCGCGGCTTCTTCGCCATGGGCCGAGACCACCGGCTGCCCAGGGTGCTGGGCCGGGTTTCCAACCGCGGGACGCCGCTGACCGCGAGCATCTTCGTGCTCGCGCTGTACCTGGTCGTGGTGGCGGCCACGCAGTGGTGGACCGGGCTGTTCGCGCAGACCGGCCTGCCGCACTACGTGGCCATGTTCTCCTGGTTCTCCACCCTGGGCAGCTTCGCGCTGGCCTGCATCTACCTGCTGATGTCGGTGGGCGCGGTGCGCGGCCTGGCCGACCACCCCAAGCGGTGGGCCGTGCTGCTGGCCGCGGCGGTCGGCGTGCTGGTCACCGCGGCGGCCATCTACGGCTCGGTGTACCAGGTCAAGCCGCCCACGATCTGGGCGCCGTGGGCCGCGGTCGGCATCCTCGCGCTGGGCTTCGTGTTCACCGTGATCTTCCCGGGCCGGGCCCCGGCCACATCGGCCTTCGACGACCTGGCCGCGGCCGAGCGCGGCCCGCAGAAGGCCTGACCGTGCGGGTCCTGTTCGTCAAGCAGGACCACGTGTCGCCGGCCGGGCCGGTCGCGGAGGCGTTCGCCGACCTGGGTTACGACGTGGCCGACCTGCTGGTGGTGCCGCCGGAGCGGTTCGCCACGCCCGACGTCACGGTGGCCTTCCCGGATCCGGCCGCGTTCGACGCGATCGTGCCGATGGGTGCCCCGTGGTCGGTCTACGACGACGCGAGCATCGGCTCCTGGGTCGGCGCCGAGCTGGCCTTCCTGCGCCAGGCCGCGGACGAGGGGGTCCCGGTGCTCGGCATCTGCTTCGGCGGGCAGGCGCTGGCCGCCGCGCTCGGCGGCACGGTCGAACGGGCGGCCGGGCCGGAGATCGGCTGGCGGCTGCTGGACACCGACCAGCCCGGGCTGATCGAGCCCGGGCCGTGGTTCCAGTGGCACCTGGACCGGTGGCGGCTGCCCGCCGGGGTCCGCGCGCTGGCCCGCACCGAGCTCGCCGAGCAGGCGTTCAGCATCGGAAGATCTTTGGGGGTGCAGTTCCACCCGGAGATGACGCCGTGCACGCTGGCCGGCTGGCTGGACAACGGCGGCGCGGCTCAGCTAGCCGAGCACGGCCTGGACGCGGAGCGGCTGCTGGACCAGACCCGGCGGCTCGCGGTGGCCTCGGCCGGCCGGGCCCGCGCCCTGGTCCGCCGGTTCACCGAGCAGATTGCCACCCGCCCGCTGGCCGGCTGAACCACAGGTGCACCTGGCCGGTGCCGACCGAGTTCTCGTAGTCGCTGTACAGCTCGCCGGCCGCGGTGCAGCGGCCCTCGCCCAGCGCGCCCGCCATCATCAGGTAGTGCGCGAACCGGGCCTCGGGCTTGAACCGCAGGAACTCCGGCATGGTGTCCAGCACCTGAGCGTGGTCGCCCTTGCCGAGCCAGCCGATCCGCTCCCGGTCGGCCTGGCACGCCGCCGCGGTGAAGATGTGCTCGGCCCCGGCCGCCTCGTGCTCGCGGAGCTGGCGCAGCGGCCAGAACGTGTGGCTCAGCGCGCCGGACGCGATCAGCACCACCTTCCGGCTGGTGGCCGCGATGGCGGTGCCCAGCGCCCGGCCGGCCCGCAGGTGATCCTCGGTGTCCCCAGTCTGGCAGACGCTCAGCGACACCCAGCGCTTGTCCGGCCGCCCGCGGCCCAGGTAGTGCCACAGGTTGACGGTCGCGTACATGACCGGCAGGTACGGGTCATCGATGGCGGTGATCCAGGTGCCGTGCGCGTCGCCAAGACCGGCCACCGCGTGGGCCAGCTCCGGGTCGCCGGCCCAGTCGTACGGGATCCGGCACATCCCCCGGGGCAGCTCCTCCGAGGTGAACAGCCCGGCCCGGCGGTCCTGGGCCGAGATCACGTACTCGACCGTGGTGGCCCAGTGCGAGTCGAGCACCACCACGGTGTCGTAGTCGAGCCGGTCGAACACCTCGGCCCGCAGCCGCCGCAGCCCCGGGACCAGCGACGTGTCCTGGCCGTGGTTGAGCTCGCGGCGCTCGCTCTCCGGCAGCATGATCGTGGGTACATGAGCCAGCAGGCCCGCTCCGACCACATCACCCATGACCGCCGCCTTCCTGGCTCCCGCCGGACGCCAAGCAAGATAAATCATTTGGTTCCGAACGATATGCACCTGGCCGGTGCTGGTCAAGGGCGTCGCGGTGTTGCCGGGGCGAGCCGGCCCACGTATTGTTCGTTCCCAAACGATGCAGGAGGACGCCGTGGCTGACCAGCACCGTGCGCCGGACGAGGTGCTCGCCTGGCTGCGTGAGCAGGGTATCGACGTCATCCGGGTGTGCTACTCCGACATGATCGGCGTGGACCGCGGCCGGGACGTGCTCATCGGCGAGTTTCCCGCCGCCCTGGAGCATGGCCTGCCGTTCTGCCGCGCGATCTTCCACACTAGCCCGCAGGGCGACGTGGTGCCGGTGCCGGGCGGGCTGGACGCGGGCCTGCCCGACGTGCTGGTCCGGCCCGACCTGGGCACAGTCGCCGCGCTGCCCTGGGAACCGGGCACGGCCTGGGCGCTCGGCGACGTGACCACCCCGGACGGCGGCCCGCACCCGGAGTCGCCGCGGGCCGTGCTGCGCCAGGTGCAGGACCGGCTGGCCGGGCACGGCCTGCACGTCGTGATCGGCCCGGAACTCGAGTACTTCCTGCTGGAAGCGGACGACAGCGAGCGGGGCTGGCGGCGGTACGCCGACGCGCCGGGCAACGTGTACGTGGTCGGGGCCAAGGGCGACCCGCGCCGCCACCTGATCCGCACGCTGCGCACGCTGCGCGACGCCGGCCTGGCCGTGACCGCGGCCAACCACGAGTTCTGCGGCGGGCAGTTCGAGGTCAACCTGGCCCACTCGGGCGCACTGGACGCGGCCGACCGGTCGTTCCGGCTCAAGTCGGCCATCCAGGAGATCGCCCGGCTGGACGGGCTGATGGCCACGTTCATGGCCAAGCCGTTCAACAACGAGGGCGGGTCCGGGTTCCACCTGCATCTGTCGCTGACCGATGAGGCGGGCCGGAACGTGTTCGGCGACCCCGGCGGCGAGCACGGGCTGTCCAAGGTTGGGCGGCAGGCCATCGCGGGCGTGCTGGCCCACGCCGGGGCGCTGGCCGCGCTGCTCAACCCGACGATCAACTCGTACAAGCGGTTCGGCCCGGACACGCTGGCGCCGTGGCTGATCGACTGGGGCCTGGACAACCGCAGCGCGCTGGTGCGCATCCCGCCGGAGCGCGGCGAGGGGGCGCGGATGGAGGTCCGGCTCGGCGACGCCACCGCCAACCCCTACCTGGCCATCGCGGGCACGCTGGCCGCGGTGCACCTGGGCATCCGGGACGCGCTGGAACCGCCGCCGGTGCTGGAGGGCTACGGCTACGACCCGGCCCGGGCCCGGCTGCTGCCGCAGCGGCTGCCCGATGCGCTGGACGCGCTGGAAGCCGACGGCGACCTGCGCGGCGCGCTGGGCGAGCAGTTCTGCCAGTCCTTCCTCAGCTACAAGCGGAACGAGGTCGAGCGGTTCGAGCGGCACGTCACCGACTGGGAGTTCACCGAGTATGCGTACCACCTGTAACGACCTGTCCGACCCGGGCCTGTTCGCGGCCGGGCCGCCGTGGTCCGTCTTCGACGAGCTGCGCCGGGACGCGCCGTGCCACTGGAACCCGGAGCCGGCCCCCAATCACGGCTTCTGGTCGGTCACCCGGCACGCCGACATCTGTGCCGTGGCCAAGGACGAGGCGACGTATTCCGCCGAGGTGGGCGCGGTCAACCTGGAGGAACTCGACCCGGACCAGCTGGAGATCCGCAAGTCCATGCTGGAGACCGACGGCGTGCGGCACCGGGCGCTGCGCCGCCTGCTGCAGCGCGACTTCAACGCCCGCTCGCTGGCCGGGTACGAGACGTTCCTGCGCGGGCTGACCGCCCGCACGCTGGACGCCGCGCTGGCCAAGAAGGAGTTCGACTTCGTCGCCGAGGTGAGCGCCGACTTCCCGATCCGGGTGCTGGTCCGGCTGCTCGGCGTCGAGGATGGGCAGGCGGGCCAGCTCATCGCGTGGGGCAACCGGATGATCGGCAACACCGACCCGGACGAGGCCGACGTGCTGCTCGGCTCGCCCGAGAGCGAGCAGTACCGGAACCTGCCGTTCCGCTCGCCGGCCGCGCTGGAGGTGTTCGCCTACGGCGACGCGCTGGCCCGGCAGCGCCGCGGCGGTGACGGCGAAGACCTGGTGTCCAAGCTGGTCAACCGGGTGCCCAGCGACGGCGTGCCGCTGTCCGAGCGGGACTTCCACAACTACTTCCTGCTGCTGATCGTGGCGGGCAACGAGACCACCCGGCACACCATCACCAGCACCATGCAGGCGCTGATCGAGCACCCGGAGGCGTGGGCGCTGCTCAAGGACCAGCCGGACCTGCTGCCCGGCGCGGTGGAGGAGTTCCTGCGCTGGGCCTCGCCGGTGTACCACTTCCGGCGCACCGCCACCCGGGACGCCGAGCTGCACGGCCAGCACATCAAGGCCGGGGACAAGGTCGTCCTGTGGTGGGCGTCCGGGAACCGGGACGAGACGGTTTTCGCTGAGCCTTACACCTTCGATGTCAGGCGTGACGCCAGCCAGCAGATGGCGTTCGGTAAAGGTGGTCCGCATTTGTGCATGGGCAGCCAGCTCGCGCGGATGGAGGTCCGGATCATGTTCGAGGAGATCCTGGCCCGGGTGGACAGCGTGGCCGCGCTCGGGGAGCCGCGCCGGGTGCGGAGCAACTTCGTGAACGGGATCAAGAGCTATCCGGTGCGGATGGTCGGCCGCTGACCCCGGCCGGCTACGGGGGTCAGCCGGTCCAGAGCGTGCGGCCGCCGTTCCAGACCACGCCGACCTGGCGGTAGTAGCCGCCGATGACCTCGCGCACCGGCAGCGCCCCGGCCAGTTCCTCGGTGGGGGCGGGGAACACGGTGATCTCGTCCACGTCGGCCGCGAACGTGAGGCCGGCCGCGAACTCGGCCGCGCCGGATTCGATCAGCTCGGCCCGCGCGTCGCCGGTCCCGTCGATCGCGGGCAGCCAGCGGTGGTGCGCCATCGGGTGGCCGTTGACGAACCCGTTCGTCTCGCTCGGCTCGCGCAGCGTGATCACGGCCTGGGCCAGCCGCCGGTCGGCGGCGGCCAGCGTCGCGCCGAACCGCCCGCCCGGGGCCAGTTGCGGCGCGGCGTGCGGCAGCGGGTGCGGCCGGGTCAGCTGGATCGAGCCCAGCTTCTTGGGATAGCCCTGGTGGATGCCGCGCAGCAGGGCGAAGTCCTTGTCCACCCAGATGAACGCGCAGCGCGAGTAGGTCCGGCCGCCGAACTCGCAGCGGACCACGGCGAACGCCTCCTTGTACTGGGCCCGCACCGGGTCCAGCAGCTCGTCCCGGGACGCGCCGCAGGACTGCCAGTCGGCCCAGATCAGCGCGACCGCGTCCGGGTCCGCGGCGGCCGGCTGGAGCGGCGCCGGGAGCAGCGCGGCCACCTGGCCCGGGCCGGTGCGGTACTCGACTGTGAGCAGGTCGCCGGAGTAGTACCAGGGTGGTGGCGGCAGCAGGCTGGCCTGCCCGGTGGCGGTCCGCGGGTAGAAGAACCCGCGGAGTTCCTGGCTGGTCATGGCACCCTCGTGGCTGGTCACGGCGGCCCTCCCGGCAACCTGCAAGACGTTAGGATCCAAACGATATGGTGGACGGGTGAGCGGGTGCAAGGGAGGCCAGGCATGACGCGCACGGCGGGGGAAGCCGCGGCCGTGGTGGCCGGGGTGCCGGTGGACACCCGGCACTGGATCGGCGGGCAGCGGGTGGCCTCCCCGGCCACGTTCGCCGATATCTCGCCGATCGACGAGACCGAGATCGCCCAGGTGGCCAGCGGCCAGGCCGCCGACGCGGACGCCGCGGTCAGCGCGGCCGCGGCCGCCTTCCCGGGCTGGCGGGACACGCCGCCGGCCGAGCGGGCCGCCGTCCTGCACGCGATCGCGGCCGGGGTGCTGGCCCGGGTGGAGGACCTGGCCCAGGTGGAGACCAGGGACAACGGCTCGCTGCTGCGCTCACACCGGCGCGGGGTGATGCCCCGGGTGGCGGCCAACTTCCAGTTCTTCGCCGACCACCTGCTCCGGCTGAGCCACGACGACTTCTACACCCGCGGGCACCGCAACCAGGTGTCCTGGCACCCGGCCGGGGTGACCGCGGTGATCACCCCGTGGAACGCGCCGCTCATGCTGGCCACCTGGCGGGTCGCGCCGGCGCTGGCGGCCGGCAACACGGTGGTGCTCAAGCCGCCGGAGTGGGCGCCGCTCACCGCGTCCCTGCTGGCCGATATCGCGGCCGCCGCCGGGCTGCCCGCCGGGGTGCTCAACGTGCTGCAGGGCACCGGCGCCGGGGCGGGTGCGCCGCTGGCCGCCGATCCCCGGGTGCGCCGGATCAGCTTCACCGGGTCGGTGCGGACGGCGCGGTCGATCGGCGCCGCCGCCGCGGCCAATATCACCCCGGTCTCGTTCGAGCTGGGCGGCAAGTCGGCGCTGATCGTGCTGGACGACGCCGACCTCGACCTGGCCGCTGACCTGGCCGCCGAGCAGTTCGACAACGCGGGCCAGGTCTGCCTGGCCGCGGTGCGCATCCTGGTCCAGGAGCGGATCGCGGATGCGTTCCTGGACCGGTTCCTCAGTGCGGCGCGGGCCATCCGCCAGGGGGATCCGCGGGATGAGGCGACCGGCATCGGCCCACTCATCTCCCGGCCGCACTTTGACCGGGTGTCCGGGTTCACCGAGCGCGCGGTGGCGGCTGGCGCCCAGCCGATCCTGGGTGGCGGGCCCAACCGTGACCTGGGCGGGCTGTATTTCGCGCCGACCGTGCTGACCGGCGCGGCCGAGGGCAGCGAGATCCTGTGCGAGGAGGTGTTCGGCCCGGTGCTGACCGTGCAGACGTTTGGTGGCGAGGACGAGGCGGTCGCGCTGGCCAACGGCACGCCGTACGGCCTGGCCGCGACGCTGGTCACCGGCGACCCGGACCGGGCGGACCGGGTCAGCGCCCGGCTGTCGGCCGGCACCGTGTGGGTGAACTGCTTCTTCGTCCGTGACCTGGCCGCGCCGTTCGGCGGGAACGGCCGCAGCGGCATCGGCCGGGAGGGCGGCACCTGGTCGTTCGACTTCTACTGCGACGTGCAGAACACGTGCACGGCCCCGGCTGGCTGGAAGGAGCAGCGCGGATGACCGCATCAATCACGCACCGGCGGCGCATCCTGCTCGACGGGGCCGTCACCGAAGTGCTGCTGGACGGCGACGAGCTGGTGGCCGGCGACGGCCGGCGGGTGCCCGCGAACCAGGCCCAGCATCTGCCTCCGGTGCTACCCAGCAAGATCATCGCGGTGCACCTCAACCACCTCAGCCGGGTGCAGGAGTTCCAGGTCAAGCTGCCCCCGGCGCCGACCTACTTCCACAAGCCGGTCACGTCGCTGAACTCGCACGGCGGCGCGGTGGTCCGGCCGGTGGGCTGCCGGTGGCTGAACTACGAGGGCGAGATCGCCATCGTGATCGGGCGCACCTGCCGCAACATCGCGCCCGCCGACGCGGCCGGCTACATCGCCGGGTACACCATCGCCAACGACTTCGGCCTGCACGACTTCCGGGACACCGACGCCGGGTCGATGCTCCGGGTCAAGGGCGCGGACACGCTCTGCCCGCTCGGCCCCGGCCTGGTCTCCGGCTGGGACTTCCGCGGCAAGAGCCTGCGCACCTACGTCAACGGCCAGCTCGCCCAGGATGGCTCGACCGACGAGATGACCTGGGACATGCACTACCTGGTGGCCGACATCGCCCGGCTGATCACGCTGCTGCCCGGCGACGTGCTGCTGTCCGGCACCCCGGCCAACTCCCGCCCGGTGCAGCCCGGCGACGTGGTCGAGGTCGAGGCCGAGGGCCTGGGCCGGCTGTCCAGCCACATCGTCGAGGGGCCGGCCGGGGTGCGGGGCGACGTCGGCGCCCAGCCCACCGAGTCCGAGGAGGTGCGGTCCACCGCGCTCGGCGGCGACTGGGAGTTCCGCGGCATCCGGCCGCCGCGCCGGTCCTGAGCTACGACCCGGCCGCCGCCCGGCGGGCCAGCCCCTCGATGAAGATGCCGATGAGCATCTCGAAGCGCTCGTCCGGGTCGGCGAACGCGAACTCGCCGGCCAGGCTGACCATGGTGGGAAACTGCTCCACCGGCAGCGACGCGATGTAGTCGCGGGCCATGTCGGCCGCTTGCTGGTGCATGGCCGGGTCCATCGGCTGGCCGGTCCCGGCCTCGTCCGGCGCGCCGTCCTCCACCCCGGTCTCGTCCACGGTGAACCCGTTGACCACCGAGATCATCAGCAGGTAGCCCTGCACGGCCAGCCGCGGGGACAGGCCGCCCGCGCGCAGGATGGCCAGCACCCGCTCGCTGTAGCGCAGCGCGTTCGGCCCCATCGGGATCCGCCCGATCGAGATGCGCACCAGGTAGGGATGGCGCAGCGTGGCCGCGCGCTGCGCCCGGGCCACCTCTTTCAGCTGGTCCTGCCAGTGTGCGGGGTCCGGGTCCGGCACCTGGCCCTCGCCGATCAGCTCGTCCAGTACCAGGTCGAGCAGCCCGTCCTTGCTGCCGACATGCCAGTACAGCGAGGCCGCGCCGGTGCCGAGTTCCTCGGCCAGCCGCCGCATGCTCAGCGCGGCCAGGCCTTCCTGGTCGAGCAGCTTGATGGCCGCGGTGACGATCGCTTCCCGGCTGATCGGATCACGGCGCCGCCGGTTCTTCCGCTCCGGCAGCCGCTGCCAGGGTGGCGGCTCGATCTGCGTCATCGCGGCCTTCGCTTCCCGTGCTCGGCAGGCGGCCCGGCCGTGCGGGCGGCCGGCCCTGTTCTTGAACACTGTACCAGTATCGAACACTGTTTGACTCGAACGACGGTCCATGCTAGAACAGCGTTCGTGAAACGAACTCGGTTCCAGGCAGGTTCCAGCGACGCGGAGATGGAGTACGCAGAGATGACCAGGATTGAGGCGGCGGTCACGAACCGCCCGCCAGTCACCGCAGCCCAGGCCGGCCACCCCGGCCACCCCGGCCACCCCGGCCGCTGGCTGGCCGCGATCATCATGATCACCGGGGCGCTGATGGACATGATCGACGTGACCATCGTCAACGTGGCCCTGCCGACCATCCGCCACGACCTGCACGCCAGCGCCACCCAGCTGGAGTGGGTGGTGTCCGGCTACATGCTGGCCTTCGCGGCCGCCCTCATCATCGCCGGGAACCTCGGCGACCTGCTCGGCCGCAAGCGCGTCTTCCTGCTCGGGGTGGGCTTGTTCGGGCTGGCCAGCCTGTCCGCCGGGCTAGCCGGTACCGGCGCCGAGCTGATCGCCGCCCGGGTCGTTCAGGGCGCCGCCGCGGCCGCCATGACACCGCAGGTGCTGGCCACGTTCCGGGCCATCTTCGCGCCCGCCGAACGGGGCAAGGCGTTCGGCATCTACGGCGCGATGCTCGGACTGGCGTCCGCGGTCGGCCTGGTCCTGGGCGGCGTGCTGACCGACGCCAACCTGTTCGGCTGGAGCTGGCGCGCAGTGTTCTTCATCAACGTGCCGGTGGCCGCGGGCGCGCTGATCGCGGGCATCCGGATCGTGCCGGAGACCCGCGACCCGGCCGCCCGCCGGCCCAACCTGGCCGGCGCCGTGCTGCTGGCCGGCTCCCTGGTGGCCATCGTGTACCCGCTGCTGGAGGGCCGTCAGCTGGGCTGGCCGGCCTGGGTGTGGCCGCTGCTGGCCGGCGGCGTGGCCGGGGTGTGCGCGGTCGGCCTGCTGGAGCAGCGGCGGACCCGGCGGCGGCCCGCGCCACTGCTGCGGCCGGGCCTGCTGCGGGTCCCGGCGTTCGCGGCCGGGCTCGGCATCCAGCTCGCGTTCGCCGCGGGCATGCAGGGTTTCTTCCTCACGTTCGCGCTGTGGCTGCAGATCGGTGAGCACTTCTCGCCGCTCAAGGCCGGCCTGACCGCGGTCGCGTTCAGCGTGGGCAGCTTCATCGGCGCGCCCGCCGCGGTGCCGCTGGCGCAGCGGTACGGCCGGCGCATCCTGGCCGGCGGCGCGGCGCTGATGGTGGCCGGCCTGGCCGGCGTGGCCATGGCCGCCGGGCACGTCGGGGTAAACGGCAGCCCGTGGCCGGTCGTTCCCGGCCTGGTCGTGGCCGGCCTGGGCCTGGCCCTGCTCATCGTGCCGCTGGTCAACGTGGTGCTGGCCGCGGTCCCGGTCGAGCTGGCCGGCGGCGCGTCCGGCCTGTTCAGCACGGCCCAGCAGCTGGGCGGCGCGCTCGGCGTGGCGCTGCTCGGCACGGTGTTCTTCGGCTACCTCGGCGCCCATTCGTTCGCCGCCGCGCTGGTGCACACCGCGCCGTACGCGATCGGCGCGTTCGCGCTGTGCGGCGTGCTGTCGCTGCTGCTGCCGCGCACGGCGGTGTCCGAGGAGACGGCCACCGAGGCCTGATTCAGGACCGGCTCTCGTGGCCGGCGGCCAGTCACTGTGG
>DATCUG010000499.1:0-22380 GCA_036567525.1 Streptosporangiaceae bacterium
CCCGCTTCCTGCCCCGGCCTCCCCGCTACCTGCCCCCATCCTCCGTACCTGGCCCATCGGTCACCTCCTGGCTCCCGGCGCGGACCATACCGTCCTTGTGGGACGCCGTGTTACCGCCCGGTAAATTCCAGGTATACCCGATTTGACCAGCCGATATACCACCCGCCAAGCCAGCTAGGGCTGCCCGGCCCAACCCGGCCCGGGCCAACCCGGCCCAGCGCAGCCCGGCCCGGCTCCCAGCCCGCCCAGAACCAGCCGCACGTTTCGTGATCATGGCGTTGGTGTCGCTATAACGGCACTCAGGCCATGATCACGATTCGCTGGCGGCCGCACCCTCCCGGCCGGCCACGGCCCGGACACCCTCGATAAACAGGTCGATGCCGAGCCGATAGTGGAAGTCCGGGTCGTCGCAGGCGGTCATCGGGACCGCCGCCTCGACCAGCCGCGGGAAGCGATCCGGCGGCAGCGTGGCGAGCCGGACCATGGCCTGCCGCTGATGCTCGGCGCGGTCCGCCGCGCTCATCGCCGCCGTCCGGCCGGGCTCACTCATGGCCAGCGTCAGCGCGGTCCACAACCCGTTGCGGGCCACCGAACTGGCGTACTTCGCGTCGAAGCCGGCCTGGTGCAGCACCGCCAGGGCGATCTCGGTGACCTCCAGTGCCGCCGGGCTGTTGTTCTTCTCCCCGCTGATCAGCAACTCGGACGCGCTCGGGTGCGCGCGGAGCACCGCGACCAGGGATTCCATGATCCCGCGCAGCCGCTCGTGCCACGGCGCGGCCGGGTCGGTGTCGGTGCTGATCTCGCGCCAGATCTGGTCGGCCAGCCCGGCCAGCAGTTCTTCTTTGCTGCGGAAGTGCCAGTACAGCGCCATCGGGGTGACGCCGAGTTCCTGGGCCAGCCGACGGATGGTAAGCGCGTCGAGACCACCGGCGTCGGCGAGGGCCAGGGCCCGCTGAACGACGGTGGCCTTGCTGAGCCGGGAGCGCTGCGCCTCGGCCGGGGCAGTGGGAGCCATCGCTTGACAACTATACGCCGTACAAGTCATCCTGTCTGCATCACCTCTACAGCGTATAGGAACTACGTACAAGAGTTACGTACAAGAACGACGTACGATTCCCGAGGAGCAGGCCGTGCGCAGACGCTGGTGGACCCTGGTGGCCGTTGGGCTGGCCACTTTCATGACCTATCTCGACAACAACGTGACCAACGTGGCTCTCCCGACTATCCAGCGCGAGCTGCACCTGTCGGTGGCCGGCCTGGAGTGGGTGGTCAGCAGCTACATCCTGGTGTTCGCCAGCCTGCTGCTGGCCGGCGGGCGGCTGGCCGACGTGTTCGGCCGCCGGCGGCTGTTCGTGGCCGGGCTGGCCGTGTTCACCCTGGCCTCGCTGGGCGCCGGGCTGGCTGGCAGCGGCGCGGTACTGATCGCGGCCCGGCTGGTGCAGGGCCTGGGCGCGGCGCTGATGGTACCGACCACGCTGGCCATCATCGTGGCCACGTTCGACGACCGCCGGGAGCGCACCCGGGCCATCGGGGTCTGGGCCGCCATCGGCGCGCTGGCGCTGGCCTTCGGCCCGCTGATCGGCGGCCTGATCAGCCAGCATCTGCACTGGGGCTGGATCTTCCTGATCAACGTGCCGGTCGGCGCGATCACCATGGCGCTCGCCCTGTTCGCCATCACCGAGTCCCGGGACACGTCGGCCACACGGCGCCTGGACCTGCCCGGGCTGGCCGCGTCCGTGGTGGCGCTGTTCTCACTGACCTACGCGCTGATCGAGGGACACGACCAGGGCTGGACCTCCGGCACGATCCTGGGCGCGCTGGCGGTGGCCGCTGTGGCTGGCGGCGTGTTCCTGTTCATCGAGTCCCGGTCCGGCCAGCCGATGGTGCCGCTGTCCCTGTTCCGCTCCCGGGTCTTCGCAGGCGGGATCGGCACCACCATGGTGTGGGCGTTCGGCATCTTCGGCATTTACTTCTTCACCTCGCTCTACCTGCAGGGTGTGCTCGGCTTCTCGCCGACCAAGGCCGGCCTGGCGTTCGTCCCCATGGCGCTGTGCGTGGCCGTGTTCTCCACCATCAGCGGCCCGGTAGCCGCCCGGATCGGTGCGCACCGGATCGTCGCGCTGGGCCTGGTGCTCAACGCGGTCGGCCTGTACCTGTTCTGGCGGCTCGGCCAGCACACCTCGTTCGCCGCGCTGATGCCCGGCTTCGTGCTGTTCGGGGCGGGCTCAGGCCTGATGAACGCGCCGCTGACCAACGCGGCGCTGGGCGCCACGCCACCCGAGCGGGCCGGCATGGCCTCCGCGCTGCTGAACAACTCCCGTGAGGTGGCCGGGCTGCTCGGCATCACGATAATCGGCGCGGTGCTGCGCTCCCGGCAGGGTGTGGCGCTGAGC
This sequence comes from Streptosporangiaceae bacterium, assembly GCA_036567525.1. Taxonomy (GTDB): domain Bacteria; phylum Actinomycetota; class Actinomycetes; order Streptosporangiales; family Streptosporangiaceae; genus RYN-230. Next base: position 2,394 of record DATCUG010000499.1, read on the forward strand.
CACGGCGCGGCTGCCCCGTCGGCCTACCTGGACGGCTACCATGCCGGCCTGGCTGTCACCATCGCGCTCATCGTGGCCGGCATTGTGATCAGTTACCTGTCGCTGCGCCGCCTGCCCACCCCCGCCCCCGCGGCCACCACCGACTCCACCCCGGAGCTGATCAGCATCCAGTAACGCGGGTAGATCCCTGGATGGCCGGTGTACGGGGTGCGCACCGGCCATCCGGCGTCAGCGGCCGCGGGCTACCCGTTCGGTGGCCAGGTCCAGCCAGCCGGGGCCGGAGCGCGGGCTCTCCACCCACCAGGTCGCGCCGGCCGCTACGTAGTCCGGCGCCAGCCCGGCCACCTCGCCCGGCTCCTGCTCCAGATCGGCCCAGACGACCAGGTCGAAGCCGTCCGCGCTGCCCCGGGCCAGCCGGGCCTGCTCGCGGACCTTGGCGATGTCGCCGGGATCCGCCCGGCCCGCCTCCTCGCCCCGGCGGACCAGCGGCACCATGCCGTCCCACCGGCAGGCCCGGCGCACCGGCCCGGTGGCAGGCAGCACCCCGCCGACCCAGATCGGGATCCGCGGCTGCTGCACCGGCACCGGGCGGAACCGGACCGGCTCCACGGTGAAGTGCTCACCGCTGAACGCGAACCGCCGCCCGGTCCACAGCCCGGTCAGCACCTCGAGCCCTTCGTCCAGCATCTCGGCCCGGACCCGGCCGCTGACCGGCTCGTGGAACAGGCCGAACTCGGAGTGGGCGGGCGAGCCGAGACCCACGCCCAGGATGAGCCGCCCGCCGCTCAGCCGGTCCACGGTGACCGTCTCCCTGGCCAGCTGCCACGGCCGGCGCCGCGGCACCGGGGTGATCAGCGTGCCCAGCCGGATCTGCGCCGTCTGGCTGGCCAGCACGGCCAGCAGCGGCCACGGGTCCAGCACCGGCGGGCCGTCGCCCCGGTCGTCGTGCACCAGGTGGTCCCAGAGGAAGAAGCCGTCGAAGCCGCCCTGCTCGGCGGCCAGCCCGAGGCCGATGATGTCGGCCGGGTTGGCGGTGAAACAGGGCACCGCCAGCCCGCGCCGCAGCCCAGCCGACCCGGCCGGCCCGGCCACCCCCTCCGTCACTGGCGGCCGCTACCAGATCCGGCAGACCGGCGACAGCCCAGCCGCCCCGGCCAGCATCCGCTTGAGCTGCGGGATGCCGCCCCGGGTGAGAGCCAGGTGCTGCCCGGCCAGGTCACGCTGGGCGGTGACATCCCCGCCGAACGCGGCCACGCATGCCTCCGGCGCCAGGTTGGCCAGGGCCAGCAGGCCGCCGGCCGCGCCCAGCGGCCCGGCCAGGGCCAGGAAACCGGCCGAACCGACGTAGGTGTCACCGGCGTAGCTGGTCAGTTCGTCCAGCAACCGGTCCGGGCGGCCCGACGAGTCCTTCAGGCCCACCACCGGCAGCGCGCCCAGATCGACCACCGGGAGGTCGGCACAGGTGATGAACGGGTTGTGGTAGGCCAGCACCGGGCAGTCCCCGGCCGCGTCGGCGATCTCGGTGTAGAAGCCGACCAGCGCGGCCGGGCTGGGCGGCCCATCCGCGCCGGCCGGGCACCAGGTCAGCATGGCATCGGCGCCCGCGGCCACGGCCATCTTGGTCAGCGTGACGGCCTGCCGGGCCGACGGGGCGCCAGTCCCGGCGATCACCGGGACGTTGTCCGGCAGCGCCGCGCGCACCGACTCGATCAGCATCACCCGCTCCGCCTCGGTCAGCGTGGCCGCCTCCGCGGTGGTGCCGCATACCAGCACCCCGGCCACCCCCCGGCTGGCCAGGTCGGCCGCGTGCTTGCCGGTCGCGACCGCGTCGACCTCGCCGTCCGCGCCGAACAGCGTGACCAGGGCCACACCCACGCCGCCGAATACCACCGCCATCGTCTGCCTCACAAAGGGGAGCGAGCGTGCCGTTACCCGGCACCGGGGCTTCAGGCTACGTGGCTGACCTGCTGCAGGCGAGATCCAGTCCGGCGCTACGGTGAAGGGATGCCAGGGACAGGTGAGATTCGCTGGGGCATCATGGGCACGGCCGGCATCGCGCGCAAGCAGTTCCTGCCCGCGCTGCGGGAGGCAGGTGGGACCGCCGCCGTGGTGGCCGGCCGGGACCTGGCCCGGGCCGAGGAGTACGCGGCCCGCCAGGGCATCGGCCGCGCCGTGGCGGGCTACCAGTCGCTGCTCGACGACCCGGGCGTGGACGTGATCTACCTGCCGCTGCCGAACAGCCTGCACGCGGAATGGACGATCAAGGCGCTGCGCGCGGGCAAGCCGGTGCTGTGCGAGAAGCCGCTGTGCGGCACACTGGCCGAGACCCGGCAGGTGCTCGCGGTCGCCCAGGAGACCGGGACGCTGCTGTGGGAGGCGTTCGTCTTCCCGTTCCAGGCCCAGATGGGGCAGCTGCACAGCATGCTCGCGGACGGCGTCATCGGCGAACTGCGCGAGATCCAGGCCAACTTCCACTTCCAGCTGACCCGGCCGGAGAACATCCGGCTGCGCCGCGACCTGGCCGGCGGGGCGCTCAACGACGTGGGCTGCTACCCGGTCCGGCTGGCGGGCGAGCTGATCACCGCCCCGCACGAGTCGGCCTGGGCGGTCTCCATCGACGGCGGCCACGGAGTGGACGTGGAAACCCAGGGCAGCCTGGGCTTCCCCGGCGGCAAGCGGCTGCTGCTGTCCTGCGGGTTCCGCCGCGCGGACGACACGTTCGGCCGGCTGCTCGGCACCGGCGGGCAGATCAACATCACCGCGCCGTATCACCCCCGGGCCGAAGACACGTTCCAGGTCTGCGTGGCCGGCCAGCCGCCGCGCAGCTACCCGGCGGCCGGCCCGGAGCAGCCGTTCACCGCGGCCATCCGGCACATCCAGGCCGTGCTGCGCGGCGCCGAAGAACCCCGCGAGCTGGCCCTGGACACCTCGCTGCGCACCGCGCAGGCCCTGCATGACCTGCGGGAGAGCGCTGCCGCCCAGCAGCCACCGGCCGGGCCCGCCCCGGCCGCCGCGGCCCCGGCGGGCACCGCCCAGGCCAGCACCGGTCCCGCCCAGGCCAGTACCGGGCCCGCCCCAGTCAGGTGAGCCAGGACGCGGAGATCCGGGCCGCGCTGCACGCCGAGCGGGCCGAAACCCTGGACCGGATAGCCGCGCTGCGCCGCGACTTCGACGGCATCGTCGACTCGTCGGCGCTGGTCGCCACGGACGACGAGCACGACCCGGAGGGCGCCACCATCGCGTTCGAGCGGGCCCAGCTGGCCGCGCTGCTCGACCAGGCCCAGCAGCACCTGGCCGACCTGGACCAGGCGCTCACCCGGCTGAGCGAGGGCCGCTACGGCCGCTGCGAGCGGTGCGGCCGGCCGATCGCCCCGGCCCGGCTGGCCGCCCGGCCCGCTGCCCGCACCTGCATCGGCTGCGCCTCGGCGTAGTCCGGCCCGGCCGCCCCGGGTTAGCCTGCCGATCATGCCCCAATACCGAAATGCCCAGTGGTACGGCGGCCCGGATCGCGGTTCCTACATCCACCGCGCCTGGATGCGCCGCGGCCTGCCCGGCGAGGCGTTCAGCGGGCGGCCGCACATCGCCATCGCCAACACCGCCTCCGACCTCAGCCCGTGCAACAAGCACCTGAACGAGGTGTCGGCCAGCGTGCAGGCGGGCGTGTGGGCGGCGGGCGGCATCCCGCATGACATGCCGGTGATGTCGCTGGGCGAAACCCAGGTCCGGCCGACCGCGATGCTCTGGCGCAACCTGGCCGCGATGGCCGCCGAGGAGATGATCCGGGCCAACCCGGTGGACGGCGTGGTGCTGCTCGGCGGCTGCGACAAGACGATCCCGGCGCTGCTCATGGCGGCCGCCTCGGTCGACCTGCCCGCCGTGGTGGTACCGGGCGGGCCGATGCTGACCGGCCACTTCCGCGGCACCGCACTGGGCTGCGGCACCGACGTGTGGCGGCTGTCCGAGGAGGTCCGGGCGGGCACCCTGTCCGAGGCGGACTTCCTGGCCTCGGAGTCGGCGATGATCCGCAGCAAGGGGCACTGCAACACGATGGGCACCGCGTCCACCATGGCCTGCATGGCCGAGGCGCTGGGCATGACGCTGCCCGGCCTGGCCGGCACCCCGGCCCCGGACAGCCGGCTGCTGGAGGCCGCGCACCGCTCCGGCCGGCTAGCGGTCGATCTCGTGCACGCCGGCCGCCGCCCGTCGACGGTTCTGACCAGGGCTTCTTTTCATAACGCTATCGTCGCGCTGGCCGCCATCGGCGGTTCGACGAATGCGGTGGTGCATCTGCTGGCCATCGCCGGCCGGGCCGGTGTGGACCTGACGCTGGATGACTTCGACAAGATCGGGTCGGCGGTGCCGCTGCTGGTCGATCTGGCCCCGGCGGGCCAGCACCTGATGGATGACTTCTTCCGGGCCGGCGGGCTGCTGGCGGTGCTGCGTGAGGTGGCCGACCTGCTCGACCCGGCCGCCATCACGGTGACCGGGGAACCGCTCACCGGGCCGCTCGATGCCGCGCAGATCTGGGACGAGTCGGTGATCCGGCCGCGTGGCAACCCGCTGCTCGACCAGGCCGGCATCGCGGTGCTGCGCGGCACGCTGGCCCCGGGCGGCGCCGTCATCAAGCCCGCGGCCGCCTCGCCTGATCTGCTCCGGCACCGCGGCCGGGCAGTCGTGTTCGACAGCATCGAGGACCTGCGGCACCGGCTGGACGACCCGGACCTGGACGTGGACGAATCCAGCGTGCTGGTGCTGCGCGGCTGCGGCCCGCGCGGCTACCCGGGCATGCCGGAGGTGGGCAACACGCCGCTGCCCGCCAAACTGCTCGCCCGCGGCGTGCGTGACATGGTCCGGGTCAGCGATGCCCGGATGAGCGGCACCGCGTACGGCACGGTGGTGCTGCATGTGGTGCCGGAAGGCGCGGCGGGCGGCCCACTGGCGCTAGTCCGGGACGGTGACCCGATCGTGCTCGACGTGCCCGGCCGGCGGCTGGACATCGACCTGCCCGCGGCCGAACTGGCCAGCCGGTCCCCGGCCGAGCCGATGCTGGCCGCGCTGCCCGCCCCCCGCCGCGGCTGGGAGCGCCTCTACATCGACCACGTCATGCAGGCCGACCGCGGCGCCGACCTGGATTTCCTGGCCGGCTCCACCGGCCACGAGGTAACCCGCGACTCGCATTAATGCGGTGACTTCTGACAGCGCGGTTCGTTTTGGCACGCGGAGTAACACGATGTACCGCACTGATAAAACGCACCGCGCCGATGTGGATGGGGGTGCTACGGACGGGCCGCGGGTGCCGCCGGGGGAGGGTGTGGCGGCGGTGCGGGGGCGGGGCGCGGCTGAGGGTTGCGGGGTGCTGCGGGACTGGCTCGGGGGTGATCCGGTCCCGCAGCACGCCTCTTTTTACCGTGGTTTTACCTCGCGCGGGAGACCCGTTTTTCAGGTCGCGCCGGAGGCCGCCCCGACCTCACCTTCCAGCAGCGACACCGCCTGGCTGAGCACCCGCGGCCGGGCCGCCTGCAGCACCAGCATGTACACCACACCGGCCGCGATCAGGGCCAGGGTCAGCCAGGGCAGGTAGCTGTACGGCGCGGGCTGGCCCGGGCGCAGGTCGCCCCAGACCGGGATGGCCAGCACCAGGACGCCGATCACCGGGGTGACCACCCAGGCCAGCGGGTTCTTGCGGACCCCGGCCCGGCGGAACCGGAAGAACTGCACGATCAGCGCGATGTTGGCCATCAGGTACATGAGCACCAGGCCGAGGATGCCGTACGTGCTGAGCAGGCCGACCGCCGTGCCCGGGTCGGTGAACGCGGTGGAGATGACCCCGATCGCGATGCTGGGCGCGACGAACGCGATGGCCGCGGCCCACGGGGTGCGGAACCGGGGGCTGACCGCGGCCAGCCCGCGCGGCCACAGCCCGCCCCGGGCGCCGGCGAAGATGACCCGCGCGGTCTGCGTGTTGGCGGCCACGTACGAGCTGGTCACGCTGGTCAGGAAGATCCAGGTGATGAGCGGCGCGAGCGGCGCGATGAAGTGCTTGGCCGCGGTCTGGAACGGGTTCCCGTCCGAGGCCAGCGCGCCCATGTGGCTGGGGCCGAACGCGATGATCAGCGCGTAGGAGCAGAACACGTACAGGATCCCGCTGATCACCACGGTGCCGATCACGGCCAGCGGCACGTTGCGCCGCGGGTTGCGGGTCTCCTCGGCCAGCGGCGCGGCCGCCTCGAACCCGCCGAACGCCAGCACGGCCAGCGAGAACGCGATGAAGATGTCCTTGGTCCCGGACCCGCCCGGCCAGTGCAGCGGCGTGGCCGACAGGCCCTGGGCGCCCCCCTTGGCCAGCACGGTGATGGCCAGCACCAGCAGCAGCACCACCTCGAACAGGTAGAGCACGATCGTGGTCCGCACGCCGAACTTGAGCCCGAGCACCACCGGCGCCACCACCAGCACCCCGTACAGGATGGTGACGATCTGGGTGATGCCCCAGATGTGCGGGTCGTTCAGCACGTTCTGCACGATGTACTGGCCGACGAAGATGTAGATGCCGCCGAACGCGATGATGTAGCCGAGCAGGGTGATCACCCCGACGACGACCGAGGTGCGGGCGCCGATGGCGCGCGCGATATAGGTCAGGAACGACCCGGCGCTCGGGAACACACCGGAGAACAGGGCCAGGCTGCCCGCCGTGGCGATCAGCCCGACCATGCTGATCAGGAAGACCAGCGGGACCGACGCGCCAGCGAACGCGGCCATCAGGCCGGTGGTGAAGAACAGGTTGAAGGCCGGCGCGACCTGGGCCAGCCCGGGCATGAGCACACCGAGCAGGCCGATCTCGCCGCGGGGCAGGGTGGCGCGGGCCGCCTCATCGGCGGTCTGGGTGTTCGCGGCCATTGGTCAGTCCTTTCCCTGGCTGCGGAGGAAGTCGAGGACGGCGTGGTTGAAGCGGCCGGGGTGCTCCCACAGGCAGGCGTGGCCGCCGCGGACGGTCTGCCACTGCGCGCCCGGGATGGCCTTGTGCAGTTCGCGGGACAGTGCGACCGGGATGAGGATGTCTTCCTCGCCCGCCAGCACCAGGGTGGGCACGGCGATCCCGCCCAGCCGGGCCGTGGTGTCGTGCTGCTGGATCACCGCCAGCTGGGCCAGGTAGGCCGGGACCGGCTGGTCCAGGTACTTCATGGCCGTCTCGAACTCGGCCAGCTCGTCCGGGCGGTCGCTGAAGAACTCGGTGGTGAACGCCCACAGCGTGACGTCGCGCATCACGAACGGGATGCCGAGCACCGGCGCGGCATCGGCCCACATGGCGAACATCCGGGAGCAGAACGGCCCCGGCGCCGCGTACGTGCAGGCCATGATCACTGACCGGAGATCCTCCGGGTAGGCCAGCGCGTACTCCTGGACGATCATCCCGCCCATGGACACGCCGAGCAGGTGGAAGCGGGTGATGCCCAGGTGGTCCACCAGGGCCTTGGTGTCGTCGGCCAGCAGCCGGGACGAGTAGGGGCCGGCCGGCTGGCTGGTCCGGCCGACCCCCCGGTTGTCGAACATCAGCACCCGGTACCCGGCCTCGGTCAGCTCGGCTTCCTGGAAGGCCCACGTCTCCAGGTCGTCGGCCAGCCCGTTGACCAGGACGATGGTGTCCGGCCCGCCGCCGGCCAGCCGGTAGTGCACGTCGATCCCGTTAACAGCGGCAAATGGCATGGGCTACTCCTGTGGTGAACGGGACCGCAGGCTGACCCGCGCGTGCAGTTCGCGCAGCATCGCCTCGGTCAGCGAGAAGTGCTCGGCGGCCAGCCCGGCCGCCCGGTCCGGGTCACCGTCGATCACGGCCTGGGCCAGCACCGGGTGCTGGTGCAGCGCCCGGCGGCGGACTTCCGGGCTGTACGGCTCGGCCTCGAAACCGAAGCTGATGTCGTGCCGGATGCGCAGGCTGAGGTCGAGCAGGTGATGGTTGTGGGTGGCTTCGGCGATGGCGCCGTGCAGGGCCAGGTCGGCCATCCGGGACGACTCGCGGTCCGCGCCGGCCCGCTCGTAGTCGGCCAGCGCGGCCCGGATCGCCTTGACGTCGGTGTCGGTCCGGCGCACCGCCGCGGTGCGCGCGATCTGCTGCTCGATGACCTGCCGGAAGTCCAGCAGCAGTTCCAGTTCCTGCCACTCGCCGCCCAGCGTGCGGCGGATCATCTCGGCCGACTCCGGTCCCCAGCCCGCCTCGACGAACGTGCCGCCGGACCGGCCGCGGCGCACGGTCACGTAACCGGATTCGGCCAGCCGGGCGATGGCCTCCCGCACGGTGGCCCGGCTCACCCCGAGCATCGTGGCCAGCTCCCGCTCGGTGGGCAGCCGCTGCCCGGGCACGAACTGGCCCAGCGCGATCGCGGTGACGAAGCGTTCCGCGATCCGCTCCCCGGTGGTGCGCACCGTCATCGGGCTGAGCAGGCCGGCTGGCTCAGCGGGTGGGCGGTCCTTCGGGCTGGGCATCAGGCATGTCCTCCGGGCACGCCAGGCAGGCCGGGCAGGCCGGGCAGGCCGCCGCGGGCGTAGTAGTCAGCCAGGAACCGGGCCAGGGTGCGCGCCCCGGCCACGATGCTGGCCAGCTCCACCGCCTCGTCGGCGCCGTGGATGTTGCGCACGGTGGGGCCGTAGGCCACCGCGGGCACGCCGAACTGGTTCAGGTAGATCCGCGCGTCGGTCGTGCTGCCCAGGACGAACGTGCGCGGCGGCGCGCCGTGCGCCTGCTGGTGCGCGGCGGCCAGGCTGGTGACCAGCGGGTGCCCGGCGTCCAGCAGGTACCCCTCGGCCCGGAACCCGGACGCGCGCAGCTCCGGCGGGTGGCTGGCCAGCCACGGGTCGGCGGCGGCCGCGGCGGTCACCGCGTCCGAGACCCGTTTCAGCGCCTCGTCCGGGGTCCAGCCGGGCGGGAAGCCGACCCGGATGCCCACCGTGGCCTGCCCGGGCACGCTGGACGGCCAGTCCCCGGCCCGCAGCACGCCCACGTTCACCGTGCAGGCCCGCTCCAGCTGCGCGAACGGCTCGCCGAGCTGCAGCGCCATCGGCGTCTCCAGCGCCCGGACGCTGTCGATCAGCCGCTGCGCAGCGTCCACCGGGTTCACCGCGCGGTAGGCCGACTCGGCGTGCGCGGGCAGCCCGCGCACGGTCAGCTCCACCCACAGGATGCCCACCCCGCCCAGCAGCAGGCCCAGGTCGGTCGGCTCGAGCAGCACCACCGCGTCGGCCAGCACGCCGCCGCGCGCGGTGGCCAGCGTCCCGTTGCCGGTGCACTCTTCCTCGATCACCGAGGCGAAGCTGAGCCGGCCCCGCAGCCAGCCGGGCACCGCCGCGTGCAGCGCGGCCACCGCCAGCGCGGCCACCGCGAAGCCGCCCTTCATGTCCCCGGCGCCGCGGCCGGACAGCCAGCCGTCCCGGCGGACCGGCGAGAACGGCGGCGCGGACCACAGCCCGGGCTCGGCCGGCACCACGTCGATGTGCCCGTTGAGCAGCAAGGACGGCCCAGCCCCCGCGGTGAGGTGGCCGACCACGTTGGGCCGTCCTGCATAGGCAGCTTGCGGCACCCCAGCCACCGGGTCGGCCGCGATGTCTTCCGGCACATCCGCGGCTGCCGTGACGAAACCCAGCCGGTCCAGCTCGGCCTGGACGACCCGCTGGGCGGCCGCCTCCTGGCCCACCGGGCTGGGTGCGGCGATCAGCCGTTCCAGGAAGCCGAACGACTGCTCGGCCAGATCGTCGATGGACCGGTCGAGGGCGTTAAGCAAATGAGGGTTGAGCAGCACGGGCCATCCAAAAGCCTAAAGGTTAGGACATTAGACCTTTTAGCTGGGGACGCTGTCAATAGCCGGTGAGCGCTGGATGAGACGCTGTCCTAGACAGCAACGATCGGGGGTGACCCGGATGGGCGGACCGGACCGGCGGCCGGATTGGATGGACCCGGAGCTGGCCACGCTGACCAGGGACCGGTTCTCCGACCCGGCCTGGATCTACGAGCGGAAGCTGGACGGTGAGCGCTGCCTGACGTTCCGGGACGGCGCCGACCTCCGGCTGATGACCCGCAACCAGAAGGTGGTCAGCAGCACCTACCCGGAGCTGGCCGAGGCGCTGGCCAGCCAGCGGGCCAGCGACTTCGTGGTGGACGGCGAGGTGGTCGCGTTCGATCATGGGCAGACCCGGTTCGCCGAGCTGCAGCAGCGGATGCAGATCGTCCACCCCGGGCCTGAGCTGCTCCGCCAGGTGCCGGTGACGTACTACATCTTCGACGTGCTGTGGGCGGACGGGACCGACCTGCGCCCGCTGCCGCTGCTGGAACGCAAGCAGCACCTGGAAGGCTTGCTGTCCTACGGCGGCCCGCTGCGGTACACCGAGCACCGGGTGCGCGACGGCGAGCAGTACTACCAGGAGGCCTGCCGCCAGGGCTGGGAGGGGCTGATCGCCAAGCGGGCCGACGCGCCGTACCGGTCCGGCCGGACCAAGGACTGGCTGAAGTTCAAGTGTGAGAACAACCAGGAGTTCGTGATCGGCGGGTTCACCGACCCGCAGGGCACCCGGATCGGGCTGGGCGCGCTGCTGATTGGTTATTACGACGCTGACGGGAAGCTGGTCTACGCGGGCAAGGTGGGCACCGGCTTCGACACCGCCACGCTGCGCCTGCTGCACGGCGAGCTGAGCAAGCTGGAGCGGGCCACGCCGCCGTTCAGCCGGGGCGGGCTGCCCCGGCCGCACGGCGTGCACTGGACCGAGCCGCGGCTGGTCGGGCAGGTCGGGTTCAGCGAGTGGACCACCGCCGGGGAGCTGCGCCACCCCCGGTTCCAGGGCCTGCGCCGGGACAAGAGCCCGCACGAGGTGATCAGGGAGGTGCCGCAAGACGATGGCTGACACGGCGGCCCGTGAGCAACTCCGGGTAGGACGGCAGACCGTCCCGCTGTCCAACACCGGCAAGGTGCTGTTCCCCGCGGACGGCATCACCAAAGGCGATCTCGTCCACTACTACCGGGACATCGCCGAAGTCCTGCTGCCCTACCTGCGGGAGCGGCCGCTGTCGCTGGCCCGCTACCCCGAGGGCCTCAGCGGGGAGCGCATCTTCCAGAAGAACGTGGGCCGGCACTTCCCGGACTGGATCCCGCGGGCCGAGGTGGACAAGGCGGGCGGCGAGCTGTGCCAGGTGCTCGCGGAGAAGCCGGCTGACCTGGTGTACCTGGCCAACCAGGCCAGCATCGAACTGCACGCGGTGCTCAGCCGGACCGGCTCGCTGCACCAGCCCGACCAGCTCATCTTCGACCTGGACCCGCCGGATGAGGACCGGTTCGGCGACGTGCGCACGGTGGCGCTGCGGCTGCGCGGCATCCTGGCCGACGACCTGGGGCTGACCGCGTTCGTCAAGACGACCGGGAGCAAAGGACTGCACGTGCTGGTCCCGCTGAACAGCCAGGAGGACTTCGACCCAGTCCGCGAGTTCGCCCGTCAGGTGGCCGAGGTGCTGGTCAGGGCCGAGCCGGACCTGGTCACCCTGGAGCCGCGCAAGGCCGCCCGCGGCGACCGGATCTACGCGGACATCATGCGCAACGGGTACGCGCAGACCGCGGTCGCGCCGTACTCGGTGCGGGCCCGCCCGGGCGCGCCGGTGGCGGTGCCGCTGCACTGGGACGAGGTCGCCGACCCCGGGCTCAGCCCGCGGGGCGTGACCATCCGGACCATCTCCGCCCGGCTGGACGAGCTGGCCAGCTCGGGCGACCCGTGGGCCGGGATGGCCCGGCACCGGCACGGGCTGGCCCGGCCGCGCCGCCTGCTGAGCGGGCTAACGTAGCGTCAGGAAAGCGAGGAACTGGATGACCCTGGGTGATCTGCTGAGCGACGCGTTCGGCCGGATCCGCGGCGTGGTGCACGACGTGACCAGCGAGCTGACCGAGGACCAGCTCGCGTTCCGCCCGGCCGGGCAGGCCAATTCGGTGGGCTGGCTGGTCTGGCACCTGACCCGGATCCAGGACGATCATGTGTCCGCCGTGGCCGGCACCGAGCAGGCCTGGACGGCGGGCGGCTGGGCGGACCGGTTCGGGCTGCCGTACCGGCCCGGCGACACCGGCTACGGGCACGGCAGCGAGCAGGTCGCGGCCTGCCGGGTCCCGGCCGACCTGCTGACCGGCTATCACGACGCCGTGTACCGCAACACGGTCAGCTACGTGGAGGGCCTCACCGAGGCAGACCTGGACCGCGTGGTGGACCGAGCCTGGGACCCGCCGGTCACCCTGGGCGTCCGGCTGGTCAGCGTGATCTCAGACGACCTGCAGCACGCCGGCCAGGCCGCCTACCTGCACGGCCTGGTCGTCAAAGGCTGGGACGCCGCCGACATCTAGGCCTCAGGCCGGGCCGAACAGCGAGTCGAGCGCGGCGTCGATGGTGGCCGCCAGCGGCCCGATGGTGGGCAGCACCGGCTCCGGCGGCGTGGCTTCCACCGGTTCGCACGCCTCCTGCGCGTCCGGGGTGAGGAACCGGGTCAGCTGCCCGTAGCCGTGCCGGTCGTCGGCGGACATCCGGTGCAGGTGCATCCGCAGCGGCGCGTACAGGTACAGCTCGTCGCGGGCCCGGGTGACCGCGACGTAGAACAGCCGCCGCTCCTCGGCCTCCCCGTCCGGGCTGCCCAGCGCCATGTCACTGGGCACCGCCCCATCCACCAGGTGCATCAGGTGCACCACCGGCCACTCCAGCCCTTTGGCCGAGTGGATGGTGGACAGGATCAGGTAGTCCTCGTCCAGCCGCGGCGGCCCGGCCAGGTCCGACGCCGACACCGGCGGGTCGAGGGCCAGCTCCACGAGCGCGTCATGCAGCGACGGCCGGGTGGCCGCCGCGTCGGCCAGCCGCTGGAGATCATTTAGCCGAACGCCAGCATCCGGGTATCTGCCGCGCAGCGGGGCATCCAGCGCCGCCAGGATGGCGGTCGCCCGGTCCGCCGTCTTCTCCAGGGCCGCCGCCCCAGCCAGCGCCGACAGGGTGGCGGTCACCGCTTCGCGGTACTTGGCCGGGATCGCGGCCGCCGCCTCCGCCCAGCGGCCGAGTGGGTCCGCCTCGCCCAGCCGCAGCGCGTCCACCACCCGGCGGGCGTGCACCGGGCCGACGCCCTCGTGCAGCCGGAGCACCCGGAACCAGGCGATGTCGTCGGCCGGGTTGGCCACCACCCGGGCCGCGGCCAGGAAGTCCTTGACGTGCGCCGCCTCGGTGAACCGCAGCCCGCCGTACTTGATGAACGGGATGCCGCGCACCGACAGCTCCACTTCCAGCACATCGCTGTGCCCGGCCGCACGCATCAGCACGGCCTGGTCGCGCAGGTCGACGCCCGCCTCGTGGGCAGCCAGCACCCGGGTGCAGATCTCCCGGGCCTGGGTGGCCTCGTCGTGGCAGCGGACCAGTTGCGGGCGGCTGCCGGGCCCGCGGCCCGACGTGAGCGCGAGCTCCAGGCCGGGCGACTGCGGCCGCACCGTGTTGGCCAGCGTCAGCACGGCCGCCTTGGACCGGTAGTTCCGGGCCAGCCGGACCACTTCGAGGCCCGGGTAGTGCTCGCCGAGCTCGCGCAGGTGCGCCGGGTCCGCGCCGCGGAACGCGTAGATGGCCTGCGCGTCATCGCCCACGCAGGTCAGCCCGGAGCCGTCCGGCCGGAGCAGCCGGACGATGTCGGCCTGCACCGCATTGACATCCTGGTACTCGTCCACCAGCACGGCGTCGAACATGCCGCGCAGCACCGGCCCGGCGGCCGGGTCGGCCAGCGCGGCCCGCCACAGCAGCAGCAGATCGTCGAAGTCGACCAGGCCGTGCTGCCGCTTGTGCGCGACATACCCGCGGAACAGGCCGCCCAGCTCAGCTTCGTAGCCGGCGCACCACGGGAAGCTGGCCGCGATGACCTGCTTGACGGTGGCGTGCGTGTTCACACAGCGGGTGTAGATGTCCGCGCAGGTGGCGGCCCGGGGGGCGCGGCGCTGGGTGCCGACCAGGCCGTGCTCGGCGCGGGCCGCGTCCATCAGGTCGGTCACGTCGGGCGGGTCGATCACGCTGAACGCGGGCGGCAGCGAGAACGACTCGGCGTGCGCCCGGATGATCTGGTGCGCGACCGCGTGGAACGTGCCGCCGCACACCCGGTCCGCGGCGGCCGCCCCCGGCGGGGTGACCCGGGCCAGCATGTCGTCGGCGGCCCGCCGGGTGAACGTCAGCAGCAGGATCCGGCTGGCCGGCGTGCCCTGGGCGCGCAGCCAGGCGGCCCGGGCGACCAGCGTCCGGGTCTTGCCGGTACCCGCCCCGGCCAGCACCAGCAACGGGCCGCCCTGGTGGGTGACGGCTTGGCACTGATCTTCGTTCAGCCCGTCGAGCAGGCCAGCCGGTTCGAACATGAAGCCGAATGTAGCGGTCCCGCTCCGGGCCGGGCTAGCTGCCCCGCCGACCGGCCCCGGCGCGTTTCCCATCGTTATCGAATGGGCACAGATCGTGAGATCAGGGGTTTTGCGGTACCGGGGGGACACGCTGGGCATTACTGCGGTCCACGCGCCAGAACGGCTCAGCCGGGGTACCTGGCTGGCGCTCGTCGCCATGGGCCTCGGCGTCTTCGTCATCGCCAACGACTTCACCGCGCTGAGCGTGGCCATCCCGAAGATCGAGCAGGATCTGCACACCCGGCTGAGCCTCGCCCAGTGGGTGATCAACGGCTACGCGCTGGTGTTCGGCGTGCTGATCGTGACCGGCGGCCGGCTGGCCGACCTGCTCGGCCGGAAACGCGTATTCATGATCGGGGCGACCATTTTCGGGGTGTTCTCCCTGCTGTGCGGGCTGATGCCGACGGTGGGCCTGCTCATCGCCGGCCGGGCGCTGATGGGGGCCGGCGGCGCCATGATGTGGCCGGCCATCCTGGGCCTGACCTACGCGCTGCTCCCGGACGGCAAGAAGGGCCTGGCCGGCGGCCTGATCCTGGGCGTGGCCGGGCTGGGCAACACGGTCGGCCCGCTGCTCGGCGGCTGGCTCACCGATGCGGTCTCCTGGCGGGTGGTGTTCTTCGTGAATCTCCCGGTGACCGCGTTCGCCATGCTGGTCACCCACCGGGAGGTCGCGGAGAGCCGGGCCCCGGCGGGCGGGCATGGCATCGACTACCCGGGCATCGCGCTGCTGTCGCTGGGCGCGGTGGCCATCCTGCTCGGCCTGGACCAGGCCAGTTCGGCCGGCTGGGCCAGCCCGGCCATCCTGGCCCTGCTGTGTGGCGGCGTCGCGCTGCTGGTCGTGTTCCTGCTCACCGAGCGGCGTCAGGGTGAGCGCGCCCTGGTCCCGCCCGATGTGCTGCGCAACCCGGTGTTCGCCGCCTGCTGCGGGGTGGTGCTGCTGATGTCGGCGATCTTCTTCGCGGCGCTGCTGTACCTGCCGCAGTACCTGGAGGTCGTGCTGGGCTATTCGGCCATCGGCGCCGGGGCGGGCCTGCTGCCGATGATGGCGGTGTTCGCGGTGACCTCGTTCGTGGCGGGCAGCCTGTACAGCCACCTCGGCCCCCGGCTGGCCGTCTCGGCTGGCGCCGCCCTGCTGGCCATCGGCATCTTCATGCTGTCGTTCACCGGCAGCGGCCTGCCCTACCATGCGCTGGTGCCGGGCATGTGCGTGCTCGGCGTGGGCGTCGGCTTGTTCTACTCCTCGGTGACCACCGCCGCGGTGACCGCGCTGGACCCGGCCCAGTCCAGCCTGGCCGGCGGCATCGTGTACATGTGCCAGATCGCCGGCGGCGCGATCGGCCTCGGGCTGAACACCGCGATCGTGCTGTCCGCGGCCACGCTGAGCGCCGGGATATCGGTGGCGTTCCGGGTGGACGCGGTGCTGGCGGTGGCCGGCTTCGCGGTGTCCGCTGTCTTCGTCCGCGGCCCGCACCGCTCCCCCGCGCATCGCGCGGTGCCGGCCACCCACCACCGCGTCCGCGCCTTATCGTGAGTAATGGCCCACAGTGGGTTACACAATTGGGGGGCCCATGGCCAAGTATGCGATGTTCTTCTCGTACACCAGCGAAACCTGGGCGCGGATGGTCGACCACCCAGAGGACCGGGTCACGGTCGCCCGGCACGTGGTCGAGTCGGCGGGCGGGACGCTGGAAACCATCTACTGGATGCTCGGCGACCGCGACGGCCTGGCCATCGTGGACGTGCCGGATTCGGTCGGCGCGGCCTCGATCAGCCTGGCCGTCACCTGCAGTGGCGCGTTCAAGCACAACGAGACCCGGCAACTGCTCACCCAGGACGAGCTCACCGACGCGCTGGCCCGGGCCCGGGCGCTGACCTCGGCCTTCCGGCCACCCGGCCAGGCCGGCTGACCAGGCGGCGCGCCCGGCCGCGCTGGACGAAGATCACCGGTGGGGCACCACGACGATCCGGCCCAGGTTGCTGACCTGGCTGCGCGCGTTCACCGCGATGGCCAGCCGGGCCGGCGTATTGCCCCGGCTCCATGACCTCGCCGTCGCGCTGCACGATCAGCTGTCCCGGCGCTGGCCCGAATTGGCCGTGCCGGAGTACCCGGCCCTGGTCCAGCCGGGTTCGGTGGCCTTCCCGCTGCCCGACTGGTGGCCGCCGAAGGACTGACCTGGCCTCAGGTTTGCGGCTGCAACCGGGCCAGGCGGCCGACCACGTCCGGGCCGATCCGCAGGCCCTCATCCGCGGCGACCGCTGGGTGGATGTCGATGTCACACACATCGCTCCACTCCAGTTCCATCTCCATGACCGGTTCGAAGCTGTCGGCCGAGAAGATGCTGACGACCTGGTACGCCGATGACACCGGCCAGTACTCGGCGATCGGCCGGATGCCCTTCGGGTACTGCCACGAGGCCCGGCGCATCAGCGCCGCATCCCGTTCGGCAGCCGGAACCGATGAACGGAATTTCAGCAGCGCGACGTAGTCCATGACCATCCCCCAGATGTGAGTGCTCCCCGTCGCCTGGACTCACGCCCCCCGTCAGCTCAGGCGCCATTCAGCCCATCACACTGCGGCCCGGCCGTCAACGATGCGGAGGCAGGGGCGTTAAGCAGCTAATGTCCCTGGTGGCTGCGGACAGACAGCCGCGGTGACGCGGTCCGCTGCCAGATAAAGAACGTGCTTGGCTGCAGTCCGTACGAGCCGTAGCCACTGTTGACTGGCCCGCTGCTCACCAGCCGGTACCGCGGATCCTGCTCCAGGGCCAGGGCGAACTGATACGCACCCGGTTCCGGGCTGTTGACCGCGCCGACCTGCGCCAGGTCGGACCGCGCGTCCTTCCTGGCGTGCAGCACCCGGAACACGTCGGCGGGCAGTGACTGGGCCCGCAGGTAGCCAGGGAAGAAAAGGACCACCAGACCGGGCGCCTGCTTACGGATCTCAGTGCGGTAGTAGGAGGCCGGCGACCCATGCTGAGGTGGGTCGAGCGAGATGGACGACTTCCAGGCCACCCGCCGCAAGCTGGCCGGCCAGGTGTAATAGTCCAGGTAGCTCGGGGTGGCGCCGATGTACAGGGTGCCGTGCTGAGACGCCATGAGCGGGCGCACCGCCGCGACGAGGTTGGTCATGTCGGGCCAGCTGCGCTGGATCCCGTAGGCGCTGAACCAGCCGTCGAAAACCGGCACGGCCAGCGCTACGCTGGCCGCCGCCACCAGGGCCGGCTTCTTCACCTGAGGCCACGAGATCGAGGCCAGCCCCAGGCCAGCCACCAGCGCCACGCACCACATCCCGCAGGCGAGGTGCTTGTCGAGCGCCCACCCGGTCTTGGCGATCAGGATCTGGTACACCGGGACCACAAAGGCGGCAGCCAGCAGCGCACAGCGGAGCAGCCGGTCGGAAAGCCCTTGCGCGACCGCGATCGCGATCACCGCCGCGGCCGCCGAGACGACCGTGACCAGCCCCGCGTAGGACCATGCCGTCTGCAGGATGGCCGCTCGTGTTTCGTGGTCACGGGAAATGTCACGGTGGATGGTCGTGAACGAGATCCCGTGCCACAGATGAAGCAGCGTCGGGATCAGCGCGAGCAGGGCACCGGTCAAGATGATCATCCCGGCCGCTGAGATCAGCGACCGGTTGAGACCGCAGACCCGCCCGCCCGCGAAATAGCCGATGACCACGACGACGGGCAGGTATATGGCGTAGGAGTAGGCCGTCACGCACCCAATGACCGCGGCCAATGCCGACACGCCGATCAGTTCAGCATGGTATTTGCTGTCCGCCGCCTTGACCGCCGCCCACACGGCCAGGCAGATGAAGAAGATGGCCATAGGGTCGTACGTGGCATACCCGCCCATGCGCAGGTTTGGCTCGCAAGCCAGCCAGAGGGCACAGGAAAACAGCGCGGCCCTACGGCCGGACAGCCGGTTCGCGGTGGAATAGAGCAGGATCGTGGTGCCGAGCATGAACAACAGCGACAAGATCCGGGCCCCCATGAGACCACCCACGCTGTCCGCCAGCGCGGCCAGCGGCGGGTACAACTGCGGCGCCCCCGAGAAGTAGTCGTTATAGGTCGTCGCGGTACTGGCCGCATGACCGAACCAGTTCGTCAGTTCGACGTGGCCCGCCCACATGTACAGGGCCTCGTCACCGAACGCCGTGTTGCTCGTCGCCAGCAGCAGCGACAGGCACGCCTGAATGCCCAGAATGACCACCAGCGTGCGCGGCACGCGACGTCGCGGCGGCTCACGGTCCTCGCTGAACACCGAAGTATGAGACAGCGTGGCTGCTGAAGCATGAGACAACGTCGGTCCGTACCTTCCCGTGCGTGAATGTGCAGAGGCGCCGGCCGCGCCTGGGCTAGGGCGCGTCTCGCGGGCGGAACCGCTGGTGAGATTACATGCCGTTCTCAAAGGATCACACTGAGTTGACCAATACTTATCCGGCCGCAAGTATTTGGCGCGCACAATCTGTGCCTTTCAGTGCGACGTACGCGCCTATCTCCGGCATCGGCATCCTTGTGATGCCATGTGCTCCGCGGCGGTTCCGGCGCACCTCGTCGCCCACCGGTTCGCCGCGGTGAACCGAAGTGGCCGGTGGGGCGTCTACCACTCGTCAGATTGTGGTTCTTTGACCCGTCTGAGGGCCTGGTATGACCAATGCGGACCTGAGCTGGACGTGGGCCCCCGCCGGGTGTTGGCAGGCAAAAGCAGCAGGAAGGGTGGTTGTATGCGCAGGTGGGCGCGCAGTGCAGTGGCGCTCCTCAGCACCGGGCTGGTCATGGCTGGCATGGTCGAGATGATCCCGACGGGCGCGTCAGCGAGCACGGTAGTTGCGCTATGGCACATGAACAACAAATCCGGGACGCTCATGTATGACTCGTCGGGCCACGGTCACAACGGGACGCTGCACCACGTGAGTCCCGGAGCCAGCGGGTGTTCCAATCGGGCCTACTGGTTCAACGGGAGAACCTCCTTTGCCTGGGCGCCCAGCGCTGGGCTCAACCCGGGGTCGGCCAACATCACAATCTCGTTCTGCCTCAAGACCACCCACCTGCCGAAGACAGGCGATTACGACCTGGTGCGCAAGGGCGCATTCCCGGCCGAAAACTATAAGGTCGAGCTGCTGTCGTCAGGGGCGATCCAGTGCACCTTCCAGGGTTCAGCCAGCCGGAACAACTCCACCGGCGGCTCGGGCCTGAATAACGGCGCCTGGCACCACGTCGAGTGCATCAAGACGTCCTCAAAGATCGAGACCCAGGTAGACGGCAAGATAGTGGCGACCACAAATGCGGCGGTGGGGTCGATCTCGAACACGTCCGGCCTGGATATCGGGGCTCACCCGGGAAGCGACTGGTACCACGGCGGGCTCGATGAGGTCTCGGTCGCGTTCGGCTGACCGCCCGGGCGGCCTCGGCTGAGTTAAGAGCGTGGCCTTCGAGGTGGAGCCGCCTATCGGAATCGAACCGATGACCTACGCATTACGAGAGGCACGCGAGTATGCCGCCCAGCCGCTACCTGCACAAACAGCCCGGCGGATGGCGCTGCAGGCAACGATTCCACTGGGATTT